>NZ_JAXCIA010000039.1:0-25507 GCF_035985025.1 Flavobacterium sp. PL11 | reverse complement strand
ATATGCGAAACAAACCTTCGCATATACACCCAAATGTGGATAGATTGGCGAATGTTTGTTTCGCTTTATTACAATTTCAAAACTAACGTTTTTTTCTCTACAAATCATCAAAGGGACTTTTTATTTGTTGAATACTTTTGGTGCTTACATGAGTGTATATTTCAGTTGTTTTGCTGCTATTGTGTCCTAATAATTCTTGAATATATCTTAAATCGGTGCCACTTTCTAGTAAATGGGTAGCATAACTGTGACGTAACCAATGCAATGTAACTGGCTTTTGGATCTTTACTTTTGAAATTGCTTGTTTTAGGATTAGTTGCAAACTTCTGGCATCATACTGATTACCTATAATTTGTCCTTCAAACAAAAAGGTTTTTGGTTTGTATAGGATGTAATAGTCTCGCAACATGTTAAGTATTTTCGGACTTAATGGAACTATTCTGTCTTTTTTTCCTTTTGAGTTTTTTAGCAAAATGATATTTCTTTTAGAATCGATGTTTAATGGTTTTAAGGCTAATAACTCGCCACATCTTAATCCACAACTGTACATTAGGCATAACATCATTTTGTGTTTTATGTTGCTATGTGCTTCTAATATTAATTTTACCTCTTCTTTACTTAGAACATTAGGTAAAACTTTGGAACGCTTTGGTCGGTGAATTTTGTCAACCATCATTTTGGTTTCGCGAATGGTTTGGAAAAACAATTTAATAGCGTTAACGATTTGATTTTGATACGAAGCTGAAAGATTATTTTTTAAAATGTGTTCATTGTTATACACAATTACATCTTCATTAGTAATGTCGGCAATTGGCTTTTCTCTGTAAAATACCATAAAGGATTTTAAAGCTTCGCTGTAGGTCACAACCGTGCTTTGGCTATACCGTTTGGAACGCAACCATTGTTTGAATTTTTCGATTTGTTCAACTCCTTCGGATGAGGGAAGACTATTGGATTGTGGCGCTATTTTAAATCGGATTCGGTTTTCTATGGTGTCGGGTAGATGCCAAACCATTTTTTGGGCACTCCATCTTGCATCGTCAAATTCTTTTATCCGCTGGATTAGTCTGTCGTTTTTTTCAAATTGTATTGCAATTCTGTTTTCGTTATTGTGTTTTATCAATTTGGCCGTCCAGATCATAATGAATTGATTTAGTGGCTTAAAGATAATTATATTTTGTCTTGAAAGACTTTTTGAAATCAGAAAATTCTAGGTATACTAGTTCGTCTTTGAATATATTGTAAAAGGTTGTTTGTTTTTTGTATGGTTGAGCGCAGTCGAAACCCTTTTTAAAAGCCCTATATAATCTTGACTAAAAGCTTGTCCTGCGTGCAGACGAAGGGCTCGATTTGACAAGAAACAAAACAGTAAATTTAAAACACAATTTGCATTATTAGGAATGCTTTTGCGTAAAGGATAGTAGTGAAAATCCTTTTTTATTTATGAAGCGATAGCGCAATAAAAAAAAAGATTGTAGCGAATAGCCTGACCCCGCTGAAACGGTAGTGAAAGCGGGGATACGCCATAATGAATTTAGATTGTAGATTTAAGATTTTAGTATCAAGTAGTAGGGTTGTAGTATTAAGAATTAAGAGCTTAGACTTAAGATTTAGGAATTTATAGATTATGAGCCTAGTTAATCATCAACAATCGGCCATGTTTACGGCTATTGCAAGTCCGCCTTCTGAGGTTTCTTTGTATTTATTATTCATGTCTTTAGCGGTTTGCCACATCGTATCTATTACTTTATCAAGTGGAACTTTAGCGTTTTTAGGATCGGTTTCTAGCGCTAATTCGGCAGCATTGATGGCCTTTATCGCTCCCATGGTGTTTCGTTCAATACAGGGAATTTGAACTAAACCACCTATAGGGTCGCAGGTTAAACCTAAGTGATGCTCCATAGCGATTTCGGCCGCCATTAGAACTTGCGCTGGAGTTCCACCCATGAGTTCGCATAAGGCAGCAGCAGCCATTGCTGACGACACACCTATTTCGGCCTGACATCCGCCCATTGCTGCTGAAATGGTTGAACCTTTCTTGAAAATACTACCTATTTCTCCGGCTACTAATAGGAATTGTTTGATTTCTTTAAGTCCTGCATTGTGATTTTCAATCACTAGATAATACATTAAAACGGATGGAATCACACCCGCACTTCCATTAGTAGGAGCGGTTACTACTCGGCCTAAAGCGGCATTGACTTCATTGACTGCAAGGGCAAAACAGGACACCCATTTAAGGATTTGGCGGAATTTCACTTCTGTTTTTCTAATTTCCTCAAGCCAAGTTTGTGGCGAGTTGTAATTAGCTAAGCCAATCAGGTTTTGGTGCATGTCAAAAGCGCGGCGACGCACATTTAATCCGCCAGGAAGAATCCCTTCCGAATGGCATCCTATGTACATACACTCAAGCATAGTATTCCAAATACGCGTTAGCTCATGATCAATATTGGCTTGCGTGCGCATTGATTTTTCGTTTTCAAAAACGATTTCTGAGATGGATTTATTCTCGTGAACACAGTAATCTAATAATTCCGCGGCCTTGTCAATAGGATAAGGAAAAGCGCATTTTATTTGGATTTTTTCTTTGGCATTTGCCCGCTCTTCTTTGATTACAAATCCGCCGCCTATAGAATAAAAGGTAGATTCGTAACTACTATTATCAAGCATAAAGGCTGTAAATGTCAATCCGTTAGCATGATAACTAAGGAAATTTCTATTGAAAACAATGTCTTGAAGAAAGTGAAACGCAATGGTCTTTTCGTTTCCTAAATTGATTTCATTTTTAGATTGTATCGACTTTATAATTTTATCAATGTTTTCAATAGGAATATACTCTGGATCTTGACCACTAAGTCCTAACATAACAGCCAGATCTGTAGCATGTCCTTTACCTGTTAAGGAAAGCGAGCCGTATAGATCTATTTGAACTCTATTTATCGTTTCAAGCAAGTTTTGATTTCTTAATTCTTCGAGAAAACGTTCAGCGGCTCTCCAAGGGCCAAGTGTATGCGAACTCGAAGGTCCGACACCTATTTTTAGCATATCAAAAACTGAAATACATTCTTCCATCTTTTAAGTACTTTTTGTTATGGGCAAATATAGTAGAATGTTATTAGGATATGAATGATATGATAGAGATTATTATTTGATCTATAATTTTTATGCTTAAATTTTACTATTCTGCAATAATCAATGGTTTGCTATTATTTATTGTTGCGAAAATAATTTAATATTGATCTTTTTAATCTCTTGTACACCATTGGTTTTAATGCTATTTTTACAGCATAACTAACCTCATAATAAAATGAAAAAAACATTTCTCTCTTTATGCCTAATTTTTTCTTTGGCCATTATCGGCAACGCACAGGTGCAAAGTCCTGCAGAGTTCTTGCCTAGCTATGGAAAGCAAATATCGCACTACCATCAGGTTGAAAACTATTTTAAGTATTTAACAGAAAAATCCAATTATATCAAACACCAAAAATATGGAGTAACGCCGGAGCAAAGGGATTTGAATGTTTTCTTTGTATCGAGCCCAGAGAATTTGGCTAATTTAGAGCAAATAAGAAATAATAATTTGGCCGCCATTGGATTATCCAAAAACGGAAATCAAACTATTGGCGACAAGGTCATTGTGTGGTTGAGTTTTAATGTTCATGGCAATGAAATTGCTGGTACCGAAAGTGCCATGACTGTGGCCTACGAATTAGTAAACCCTAAAAATGCCGAAACCAAAAAATGGTTAGAAAACACTGTTGTAATTCTAGATCCTTGTCTCAATCCGGATGGTTATTCGAGATATGGAAACTGGCTACGAGAAATTTCAGGTAAAAAGACACATCCTGAATTATCTGATAGAGAACACATGGAAGTGTGGCCTGGTGGACGATTCAATCATAATATTTTTGATTTAAATAGAGATTGGGCTTGGCAAACACAGCCAGAAAGTCAGCAACGTGTTGCATTATACAATGAGTGGATGCCGCAAGTGCATACTGATGTGCATGAACAAGGTTATGATTCGCCTTATTTTTTCCCGCCATCAGCAGAACCTATTCATGAATATATTGAAAAGTATCAAAGGGATTTTCATAGTGTTTTAGGCACTAATATTTCGAAAAAATTTGACGCTCAAAAATGGTTGTATAATACTAGCGAGCGTTTTGATTTGTTTTATCCAAGTTATGGCGATACCTATCCTGCATACAATGGAGCGGTAGGAATGACAATAGAACAGGGAGGAATAGGAGCGGGTAGAGCGGTCTCATTAAGTAATGGCGGTACTTTGACTATACAAGATAGAATTGATCATCATGCCACCGCTGTACTTACTGTGGTAGAATCAGCAGCTGCTCAGGCTGATGTTTTACTAAAAGGTTTTAGAGGATTTATGAATAATTCTCGAAAAACGGTAAAAGGAAATTATAAAATGTATGTTCTAAAAAATAATCCAAAATTGATTCAATTAGCGGAATTATTAAAGAAGAACAAAATAGAATTTAGTTACGCCGATGCTACTATTAAAGCAACTGGTTTTAATTATAGCACCAAATTAGACAAGAGTTTTTCGATTGAGCCAAATGACTTAATTGTAAAAGTAGATCAACCAAAAGCAGTTTTTACACAGGTGCTTTTTGAACCTAATCAAAAACTAAATGATAGTTTATCTTATGATATTACGGCTTGGGCGCTGCCTCTAGCTTATGGTGTAGAAGGATATGCGTTAAAAAATAGTTTAGCATTTAGTACTAAAGCGGCTATTACAATTCAAGAAAAAAGTGTTCCTCAAAATGTGTATGCGTTTCATATCCCATGGAATAATAGAATATCAGCTCAGGTTTTATCAACATTGCATCAAAATAATATAAAGGTAAGATCAGCGATGAAGAAAGCCATTTTTGGCGATGTCATAGTGGAAGCAGGTGGGTTAATGGTGACCAAAGCTGATAATCCTAAAGTGATCGATTTTGAAAAAACGATCGCTGAGATGATAAAAATTAAAGCTGATTATAATTACATAACCACGGGTTACTCTGTTAACGCTAGAGATGCAGGAGGAGAAAATTTTAATTTATTAAAGGCGCCAAAAGTAGTGTTGCTTTCGGGAAAAGGGGTGAGTTCAACTGAGTTTGGAGCGACTTGGTTTTATTTGCAAGAAACAGTTGGTCATCCGGTGAGTGTAGTGGAGGTGAACAATTTTAATAGAATTAAACTAAACAGTTATAATACATTGATTCTTGCTGATGGCGACTATGAGTTTTCTGAAGATCAACATAAAAAGATTAGCGCATGGATTAAAGATGGTGGAAAAGTAATTGCTATAAATGGTGCCCTTTCGGTTTTTGATGGTAAAGAAGGATATGCTTTAACACCATTTGCCTCTGATGAAGAGAAATTAGCGGCCGAAAAAGAATCGGAAGCAGTGGTTTTAAAAGAGCGCTTTTTAGATTTTGAAGGAATTGAAAGAAGAGAAATCTCAAAATCGATTCCTGGCGCGGTGGTTGAAAATACTTTAAATAAATCACATCCGATGTCGTTTGGGTTAGGCGATAACTATTTTAGTTTAAAGACTGATAGTAAAAAATATTCTCTATTAAAAGAGGCTGTAAATATTGCTTATGTTCCAAAAAATTATAAAAGTTATGGATTTATAGGCAATGATGTCAAAAAGAAAATGGAGAATACCATGAGTTTTGCAGTTGAAAGTAAAGGAAACGGTTCTGTTATTTATATGGTCGATAATCCTTTATTTAGAGGGTTTTGGGAAAATGGAATTCTGCTTTTTAGCAATGCATTGTTTTTAGTGAATTAGATTTTAAATATAGTTATAAAAAAAGAGCACTTGGAGTGCTCTTTTTTTATGCCTTTCCAAAATAATTTGGAAGTGGGTAGCCCTTTTTATTTTCTTCCGAAAAGCTTGCTGATCGCAAAAATAACAATGGCGATTATAGCAACCACCATAAAAATACCTACACCGATTCCAGCTTTAAATATACCTTCGATTACTGAACAGCTTGAAAATGAAATTAATACTATAAAAAGCATTAAAAGTCGAGTTAAATGTTTTTGCATGATTATTTAGTTTTAGTTCGATTATAAAATTACTTTAATAGCGTTTAGATCATCTTACATAATTTTTATCGATTATTATGAAATTCGAACGCAATTATTTTAGCGTGTTAATTTTAATTTTTAGGTGTATTTAGCAACTATTTATTTAAAGAATAGATCAGTTACAGTAGAATAATTTCCTATAATAGTAGCTATTTTAAATTAGTATAAAAGTGGTAAGAAAGTTGTAATGCCACGATCTTTATGTGGAAATTTATTTTCTAATTTCGCAAATTAGAATAGCGCTATTTTTATTTGTCTTATTTTAATTATAAATTCATAAATTGAAATTCCTATATTTGCGAGACCAAAGAATAAAAATTATTATGAGTCAAAAAGTGTTACTTACTGCAAAAGAAGTTACTATCATATTACATCGTTTGGCTTGTCAAATAATCGAAAAACACGCTGATTTTTCGGATACTATTTTAGTTGGAATTCAACCTCGCGGCGTTTATTTAGCTGAACGTATAAAACAAATTTTAGAAAATGTATATCTCACTCCTGAAATTAAATTAGGTTATTTAGATATTACTTTTTTTAGAGATGATTTTCGTAGAACGGATAAACCATTAGAGGCTAATAAAACCAAAATTAATTTTATCGTAGAAAATAAAAAAGTGATTTTTATCGATGATGTTTTGTTTACTGGGCGAAGCATAAGATCAGCCTTGACGGCTATTCAATCTTTTGGAAGACCATCAGAAATTGAGCTATTAGTATTAATTGATAGACGTTTTAGTCGCAATTTACCCATACAACCTGATTATCGTGGCAGACAAGTAGATGCTATCAATAATGAAAAAGTAAAAGTAAGTTGGATTGAAAATGATGGGCAAGATGGAGTGTATCTTATTACAAGCTAAAAGCTAGAAAACGGTACATATTACAAACTAACAATTGGAAACAAAAATGAAAGAATTAAGCGTAAATCATTTATTAGGTATAAAATATATTAATAGAAACGATATTGACTTAATATTTGAAACAGCCGATCATTTTAAAGAAGTCATTAATAGACCCATAAAAAAAGTACCGTCATTACGAGATATTACCATTGCTAATATTTTTTTTGAAAATAGCACCAGAACAAAATTATCTTTTGAATTAGCTCAAAAACGATTATCCGCTGATGTAATTAGTTTTTCGGCAGCGCAATCCTCTGTCAAAAAAGGGGAAACATTGATCGATACGGTCAATAATATCCTGTCAATGAAAGTAGATATGGTAGTTATGCGCCATGCTAATCCAGGAGCAGCTTATTTTTTGTCTAAAAATGTCAAGGCTAGTATTGTAAATGCTGGCGATGGCGCTCATGAACATCCTACACAAGCGCTCTTAGACAGTTATTCTATAAGAGAAAAATTAGGGGAAGTAGCTGGAAAAAAAGTAGTTATTGTGGGTGATGTTTTGCATTCTAGAGTTGCTTTGTCTAATATTTATGCGTTGCAATTGCAAGGCGCTGAAGTGAAAGTGTGTGGACCTAAAACACTTATTCCAAGATATATTGAATCGCTGGGAGTAACGGTAGAATCTAATTTAAGAAAAGCATTAGAATGGTGCGATGTCGCTAATATGTTACGGGTACAAAATGAACGTATGGATGTGAATTACTTTCCCTCAACAAGAGAGTACGCACAACAATATGGTGTAGATAAACCACTACTAGATTCCTTAAGTAAAGAAATTATAATCATGCATCCTGGACCTATAAACAGAGGCGTTGAAATAACAAGTGAGGTAGCCGATTCAAAGCAATCAGTAATCTTAAATCAGGTTGAAAACGGAGTTGCTATTAGGATGGCTGTTATTTACTTATTAGCTTCAAAGATTCAATAAATCAAAGAAAAAATTGTAGATTAGCTATTCTAGTGATTTAAATGATTCACTGTAATCTCGTAAATATAGAAAAATGGAAATCGATCAAAATAACCAAACGATGATTCTTAAAGATGTAAAAGGTGATGTAACTTCTTTTTTGATGAAAGTGACTCATGAATACAAAACTTTTAAAAATCATAATTTAATTATGGATCTTTTAGATCATAATGATCTGACAATGGATGATATTAAATCCTTTTTATATTTATCTAAAAAGCATAAAAAAGTAAAGAAATCTTTTGTTATAGTTGCAGCTAATATCGATTATAATGATACACCTAAAAAATTGACAGTTGTTCCTACCCTTGTAGAGGCAAATGATATTATTGATATGGAAGAAATTGAGAGAGATTTAGGTATTTAAACATATTACATTAAATACTTTGTTAACATAAAATTCAAAAATTGAAATTAACAATATTAGGTTGCTATGCAGCTACACCGCGAACGTTTACTAATCCGACTTCGCAACTTTTAGAAATTAAAAATAAATATTTTTTAATCGACTGTGGCGAAGGAACCCAAGTAGCACTGCGTAAAAATAAAATTAAGTTCTTTAAAATTAATCATATTTTTATTTCTCATCTACACGGTGATCATTTTTTTGGTTTGATAGGGCTAATCTCTACATTCTCATTACTTAAGAGAACCACTGATTTACATATTTATGGTCCAAAAGGGATTAAAGAAATAATTGTTTTGCAATTAAGGCTTTCTAAATCTTGGACAAATTATGAACTGTTTTTTCATGAACTAGAATCCGATTCAACCGAAATTATTTTTGAGAATAAAACGGTAAGCGTTTCCACCATTCCATTAAAACATCGTGTGTACACAAATGGTTTTTTATTCCAAGAGAAATTAGGAGCTCGTAAACTTAATGTAGCAGCAGTAGAGGCTTATCAAATAAATTCTTGCTATTTTCAAAATATTAAAAATGGCAAAGATATTGTCCTAGAGGATAATCGTGTAATTCCAAATCATGAATTGACTTTTGACCCAATTGCAGCTAAAAGTTATGCTTTTTGTTCGGATACTGTTTATGACGAAGCTATCATTCCACTTATAGAAAATGTGGATGTTTTGTATCACGAATCTACTTTTTTACAAACAGAAGAAGCTCTTGCCAAACTAACATTACATTCAACGGCGGTTGAAGCGGCCACCATAGCGCTAAAAGCAAATGCAAAGCAACTAATTTTAGGACATTATTCTACTCGATATGAAAACATTAGCTTGTTTCAAGAGGAAGCGAAAACTGTTTTTCCAGAAAGTTATTTAGCGGATGATGGAAAAATATTTGAACTATAAATTCCTATTTTAATTAATACCTAGAAGTTCTATCCAAATTTAAAATTTGCACAACTTCCAATTTATCCTATAACAACATTTAAATATAAAATTATGAATGATTTAAGCAATTACAGAAAATCTTACGATAAAAGTGAATTATTAGAATCTACCATTCCTGAAGATCCAATTAATCTTTTTAATAAATGGTTTCATGAAGTGGAGGATTATGGCGGAGTTAGCGAAGTTAATGCTATGACTGTAGCTACAATAGGATTAGATGGTTTTCCTAAATCCAGAGTAGTATTACTGAAAAAGTTTACCGAAGAAGGTTTTATTTTTTACACCAATTACAATTCAGAAAAAGGAAAAGCAATTGCTGCAAACCCAAATGTATGTTTATCATTTTTTTGGCATAATATGGAAAGGCAAGTGATTGTAAAAGGAACGGCTAACAAAATTGAAGCAGCTATTTCCGATAATTATTTTGACAGTAGACCTGATGGAAGTAAGCTAGGAGCAATCGTTTCTAATCAGAGTGAAATTATCCCGTCGAGGGCCTTTTTAGAAAATAAATTGACAAAACTTGAAAAACAATATGAAGGTTCAGCAATTCCAAGACCAGCATATTGGGGAGGATTTATGGTAAGTCCGTTAGAGGTAGAGTTTTGGCAGGGAAGACCTAATAGATTACATGATAGAATAAAATATACAGTTCAAGAAGATTTTTCTTGGAAAATAGATAGACTTTCTCCATAATAATTAAGAAAAGGCCTATAAGTAAAAATATATGATGTAGTTCATCGATTTTTTTTGGTAGTTTAACGATAAAATAATTATGTTTGATCTAATAATCAAGACATAAGAAATCTTTATTAAAGTTTTTTGCCCCACAATCTACTTTATTAAACTTAAACTACTAAATTATGAGATTAGGATTAGTTAGCGCTTTTATGCTAGTTGCATTAATGTGCACCATGCAATCATGTACTAAAGATGATTCCAATACTGAAGTAGTTCAAATAAAAGATTCGAAAATTGTAGAATATTCATATAACTCAATTGAGTTACAAACTATGGAATTGATTAACGTTCATAGAGTCAGTTTAGGCTTAAATCGCTTAGAAATAATTAATCATATATCTCATAAATCAGAAGAACATGATAATTATATGATTGCAAATAATGTAGTCAACCATAATGATTTCATGGCTCGTTCCGAAAATATAAAAAAAATATTGGGTGCTAAAACAGTAGGTGAAAATATAGCTTATAATTTCAACACTCCAGAATTAGTTCTGAAAGCCTGGCTAGCCAGTCCTGGACACAAAGTTAATATTGAAGGTAATTTTACACATTTTGGCTTAGCGATCAGAGAAGATCCAGTGAATAAGAAAAAATATTTTACCAACATATTTGCAAAAATTTAAGTTTAGTTTTTTTTTTGGTTAAAAGGCTGTCTTCCCCCCGAAGGACAGCCTTTTATATTTAATGATCATTTTGTAATATTTATCAAATTTATGTTTCATAGAAAGGAGCACTTTAATTTTTTGATAATAAGATATAGCTACACTATAATAGCACAAATTTATATTAAAAAAAAAGGGCTTGGAGGTATGCGAAAATGTCCTCAAATCCTATTTTTTATCATCTTTAACGGAGTCGAAAACTTACCAGTTCAGATGCATCGATTAAAGCTTTTTTTGAGCTGTTTGAAAGGTTCATCGTGAAAAAATGGCACCATAAGTCATTGTTATAACTTAAAAGTAAACTAAGTCGCAAAAATTATATAATGACTACTTTATAATTATAAAGCAGTAATAATAAATTCGCTTCTTCTGTTTAGTTGATGTTCTTCCTCGGTGCATTTTACATTATTGGTACACTTATTAACTAATTGTGTTTCACCATAGCCTTTTCCAGTAAGTCTGTTTTTATTGACTCCATTTTTTACCAACCATTCGATGGTTGATTTAGCTCTTCTGTCAGATAATGCTTTATTATAAGCATGCGTTTGTCTACTGTCAGTGTGAGATCTAATGTCCAATTTCATTGTTGGATTCGAAATAAGAACATCTAATATTTTTTCTAAATCAATTGCGGCTTCTTTTCTAATATTCGACTTATCCAGATTAAAATAAATCATTTTAATATTAAAACATTTACCTAAATCATCACCTACAGTTACAACACATTTAGCATTTTCTAATGTAATAGGAAGATAAGTACGACCATTTTCATCAGCTACAATAACCTTTTTTTCGGTAGCTGTATATTCTTCTTTTTGTACTCTCACATAATACTCCTTGCCACAATTAACTTTAAAAGTATAATTTCCTTGATCATCTGAGGTAGTGGTGCTGATTTCCTTATATTGTTTATCAAGTAATGTTAATTTAGCATTAGGAATATTTTTGCCAGTATTAAAATCAGTGATTTCACCATATAGAACTTGCTCACAAACAATTTTTCTTGTCTCTAAAAATTTATAGACATCATCATAACCCATTCCTCCATCTCTATTTGAAGTAAAAAAACCTCTTCTAGAATTGGTATCAATTAAGTAAGCAAAGTCATCTTGAGGTGAATTTATATCTGAACCTAAATTTTGAATATTTTTAAAGAAACCGTCAGATTCAGCGGTTGCTACAAAAACGTCCAAACCTCCTACACCAGGATGACCATCGCTTGCAAAATACAATTCGTTATCGTCGCTTATAAAAGGAAAAGTTTCTCGCCCTTCAGTATTAATAGTATTTCCTAAATTTTCAGGTACTCCATAAGTTCCATCACCATTTATTTTTACCTTAAATAAATCTGAATTTCCTAAAGTTCCAGGCATATCAGATGCAAAATAAAGTGTATTCCCATCATGACTTACAGTAGGATGAGCTGTACTATAGTTATCATTATTAAATGGAAGTTCAGTTATGTCATTCCAGTCACCATTTACTAATGTTGCTCGATAAATTTTTATTAAGGTAATTTTATCACCATCTTTTCCTTTTTTACCATCTAAATAATTGTTCCTAGTGAAATATATCGTTTGTCCATCTTTTGAAAATGTGGGTGTGGATTCATTAAATTTAGAATTTATATTTGAATTGAATTTTTTAGGTTCGTATGGAGTCATATTTTGAGCTAATGTAGCCGAATATAAATTGGTAAAATATTGATTAGTCCATTTATGCTTTCTTTGGCTTAAACCTCCTGTATCTCTCGCTGTCGCGAATATGATTTGGTCTTTGTACAATGCTGATCCATAGTCTGAATAGATCGAATTTATACCTGCATCTTCAATTTTATAACGTCCAGAATTAGCTTTAATAGCATCTAGATAATTTACATTTTTAATAAAAAGTTTCGCACGGCTATCATTTGCTTCTTTGTTAGCGATAATTATTAATATGTCATTAGCTTTTTTATTATCTCCAATTGCTCTTAACGAGTGAGCATATCTAAAATAATATTCAGATTCTAAAGTAGCGCTGTTCATTTCAAATAATTGCGTGTACCATTTTGCAGCGTTTTCCAAATCTGCATTAAAATAATAAGAGTTTGCTAATTTCTTATAAATATCCTCTGATTTATAACCTTTATTAGCTATTTTCTCATACGTCTTTATAGCGTCAATATAGGCCAAATTATCATATTGATTGTTAGCATTATAAATCTTTGCTTGCTGGGAATAAGCAGCAATGGATAAAGTAAGCATTAATGCGGTATACAAGATAATGTTTTTCATAATGAGTGATTTTTAGAAGAAACGTGGCGTTGATATTTTGTCATTATTTTTAAATATTTCATATCGTAAAAATATTTCATGTGAGCCAGAATTATAATTTTTTAATCTGGTGGTTTCACGGTCATATCCATAGCCAATATACATACCATCAGAAACTTGAAAACCAACCATGGCGCTTAAAGCGGCACTCCATCTATAAGCAACTCCAACTGTGAATTTTTCATAGAACATCATGTTACCGGAAACATCTACTTGTAGTGGTGCACCTTGTACTAATTTAGAAAGAGCAGCAGGCTTAAATTTTACATCATCACTCAAGTCAAAAACGTAACCCGCCATTAAATAATAGTTTATTTTATCTTTAAAAATTCGACGCTCATTGTCATCATATCGATTGGATTCAATAAAATTTGGAATGGAGAATCCTACATACGCTTTATCGGAATGAAGATATAAACCAGCGCCAATATTAGGGGAAAAATCGTTATTAATGTTTTGCATTGAGGGATCTATAGGGAAGGGATCTACCGGATTTGCCTTAGTAATATCTAAATTGAATAGATTAGCAGAGGCTTTCATACCAAAAGAAAGCTTGTAATTACCAGATCCAACAATAGTATAAGATAAATCAGCAGAAATAGTATTTTCATTTATTAATCCAATGCGATCATTCACAAATGAAATTCCTAATCCTAAATTACTATTATTTAAAGGAGTATGTATAGAAGCTACATTAGTAACAGGAGCACCATCTAGTCCCACCCATTGTGTCCTATGCATTCCAAAAATGCTCATTGCTCCTCTAGATCCTGCATACGCTGGATTTATACTGATTGTATTATACATATACTGCGTATATTGTGCATCTTGCTGCGCATTGCCTATATAAGCTGTTAAGATTACAATGATTAAAAATATTTTTGTTCTCATAGTATTTTTTATTGTGATTAAATTCTCATTATTAAATTCTGTAGTGCAATTAGAACTTTGAATTTACTAATGCAACTGCGTCTTAATTTTGTTTTATTTAATCCTGAGATACTCAGTACCTCAGGATTTTTTAGACTTAAATTATCTTGTTAAATATAAAAAGCCATCTTCTTTATTAGTTTGAATATCACCATTTAGATCTACCGATGTATAATTCAATATATAAAAGTAAGTACCAGTTGGTAGTCCAGAAGATTGACTAACCGTTGTTCGACCTCGTGAAATACCTTCGAAATTATTGCTTTGATTATTGTAATTTTTTGTTTCAAAAACTAAAACTCCCCAGCGATTATAAATTTCTACCGTATTTTCAGGGTAACAAGCAGTGTTACCGATGTTGTCAATAATAAAAACATCATTAATTGCATCACCATTTGGTGAGAAAGCATTATGAACTACTATATCTCCACAACCTAAGACTAATGACTTTTCAACTTCAGCAGTATCTGTATCACTAACTATTTTATTATCAATAGTCACTCCTTTTGCACTTGCCGTATTGACCACTGTGTTATTTACTAAATCAGCTTTTGTAATAGTATAATTTTCATTAAATGTTATACTCATACTTGGTGCAAGACTTGGAATAGCTGTATTTAAAGTAGTTAATGGATCAGTTACGATAATATTATAGAGTGTTACATTTCCTGTATTTTTAACTTCAATAGTATAACTTATTATATCTCCCACTAAACTATAATTGGTTGTGGTAGCTCTTTTTACCACTTCTATTTTCGGAGTTTGAGTCAATAGAGTGATCGTACAATCCAAGCAATCAGGTTTAGGTGTACAATTTGTACAAGGGACTGTGCTAGTTGATGTAGCAGTAACTTTATCTTTAACTGGTGTTGTTCCTGTTACAGTAGCAATATTATAAACTGCTCCTTTATCGATATCAGCTTGTGTGATAGTATATACAGCTGTAAAAGCAGTAGAATTAGATACACCTTTTTCTAATGTTATTGGATTTCCTAAAAGTATTAACCCTGGCAGTAAATCAGTAACAGTAACATTAGTTAAAGTGACATTACCCGTGTTAGTTACAGTAAATTTATAATTTATTTTATCGCCTACATTTGTTAAGCCATCTTTGTTATCATCATTGTAGACACCATCTTTTGTAATAACTATACTGCCTAACTGTTTTAATGGAACTACAGTAGGCGTATCGTTATTTATTTCAGTTCCTGAAACATCACTAACACTTTTTTCATCTGGGTCTAGTGCAGTAACTATCGCTGTATTAGTCACTATTCCAGCATCAACATCAGCTTGCGTTATGATATATGTGCCTGTAATACTAGAACTTGATTGACCTGCATCTAACAAAACAATTGGATTTCCATTAATTTGCAATCCTCTCATGGTATCTTTTACAATAATATTTCTAAGAGTTGTATTACCAGTATTTGTAACTATGAAAAAATAATTGATAACATCGCCCACAACACCTGTACCTTGTATTGAAGCCACTTTCACTAAGGCTATACCTGATTCAGTTATGGTATAAGAATAATTACCAACACAACCATTAGTATCAGTGATGGTTACGGTATAAAGTCCTGTCGCTAAATTTATTACATCTTTGGTTGTTGCACCATTTGACCATAAATATCTATATGGAGCTGTACCACCTGTAACCGTTTGTGTTATTGAACCAGTATTGCAATTGATGCAATTATTGTTATTTGTAATGTTTGCGGTAGCGGTTACAGCACTTACAGGTTGATTTATTACTACAACCAATTCATCTGATTTACATCCATTAGCGCTAGTAACAATTAATTTATAGGATCCAGCTACTAGTTTATCTAAATTCTTGGTAGTTGAATAAATACTATCATTTTTTGTCCATAAATAAGAATATGGCCCTTGACCTACCGTAACATTTATATTTATAGCCCCGTTGTTGCCACCAAAACACAAAATATTAGTTTTGGATTCAAGTGAAAGTAAAGGCGCTATAGCATCCATTGTCGTAGTAACACTAGCCTGAGCAGTACAACCATTAGCGTTTTTAGCAGTTACTGTAAATGTTCCAGCAGTTGTGACAGTGATTGAAGCCGTTGTTTCACCTGTTGACCATAAATAACTCGTTCCACCGCTTGCGGTTAATACTGTATTTTGAGTGTTACAATTTAATGTCAAACCATTAGTATTTGCAATTGCAACTACGGGAAGATTATTTATTGTCAATACAAAAGGAGTTCGTGTTAAACTCGAGCAAGTACCATTAGACGCTTGAGCATAATATGTAATCGTACCAATACCTTGTAACGTTGGAGAGGTGACAAGCGTTCCATTAACTTGATCTGTATACCAAGTGATTTGGTCTCCAGTGGCTGTAGCTGTTAAGGTCTGCGTTGGTGATCCATCACTGCAAACTGTTTGATTGATTGCTATTGGTGCTTGTGGAATTTCAATAACAGTAATAATGCCTTTAGCCATTATTTCGCCGCATCCACCAATTAAAGGGATTGAATAATTATAGGTACCTGCAGTGGTTGGAACACCACTAATAGTAATAGTATTTGATTCAAATAATGCTATTACTCCATTAGGTAAACCCATGGCGCTACCAATTGCAGTTGCTCCAGTAGTGCTGTGTGTTATGTTTAAAAGTTGAGTGTTGACACAAAGAACTGGAGAAGATGATGCAACTCCAACTGTATTATTGTTAATTAAAGTAATTACACCTTCTATTGTAGCCGATATGCATGATCCAGCATTGCCGACGGTAGAGATAGTATATGTACCAGATTCTGTGGGTATACCACTTATCGTAACTGTTTTCCCAACATTGTTGATTGTTGATATTAAACCGGTAGGTAAATTGGAAACCACTACTGATGTAGCACTACCGCTAAATGTATAGATATTATTTATAATTGTTGAAGCTGCGCAAATGGACTGATTTTGAGAACCACTTGTTAACACGATAGTTGAAGGTATATTTAAAGTTGCTGCAACCGCAATCCTTGATGTTGATGTACATCCATTCTCTGTTGCATCAACATAATAAGTAGTAGTAATTGAAATATTTGGTGTCGTAAAACTATTTCCTGTTCCTAATGAAGTTCCTCCTTGTGCATTTGCATACCAATTAATTACTCCCGCAGAAGCAATTGCTTTAAGTTCAACAATACCAGAACCACATCTCTCATTTGGTTGAGTACTTATTATAGTTGGAATTGTATTTATAACCGCAGTGACTGCAGTTCTCTCTGATGTACAACCATTTGCAGTTACTTGAACATAATAAATTTTATCTGAAGATAGAGCGGGTGTTGTATAATTACCACCGGTTGATAAAACTTCCCCGCCAGTTGCTACATCATACCAACTAATCGTTCCTCCAGATACTGAAGCTGATAACGTCACTGAGCCTGAACCGCAACTTGCTCCTGCAGTTGTAGATAAAATGGTAGGAATTGCATTGATTACAAAATTTGCAGCTGATCTACAACCAGTCCCGCCTACGCATTCCGCGTAATAAGTTATTGTACCAGGTGTATCCGTATTTAATAGACCTGAATTTAAAACTAATACTGGATTAAATGATGCGCCAGTAAATATTGGTATTCCACCTGTGGCTTGTGTGTACCAATTCACATCAGTTGTACAACCTACTGCTTTTAAAGTTCCCGTGCCACCAGCACAAATTGAAACAGAGGTAGTAGTAGGTGCATCTTGAACAAAATTTAATACAATATTTGATGTTGGAAATGATATGCATCCAAACGAATTAGTAGACGTTAATTGATAAACTCCTGCTGCTAATCCCTCAAATATTCCAGTTGAATTATTTATTGCTGATGTAGATGGAGTAATTCCAATTAATGAATAAACACTTCCATCGCCAGCAATGGTATTTATTACTTTAATTGTACCAGTTAGTATAGCACAACTTGGCTGAATAACCTCAAATAATGGGGCAAAAGGCAAAGCTGAAATTGCAATATCATCCGTATTGTTAGTTGATGGTAAACCATTAAAATTCATCCCTGGTACAGAGGTTGAACTATCACTTTCATAGGTGCTATTGACCATACCAAAAGAGTTTGCGTATGGTGTGATTTTTCTAAATGGATTTAAGATTGTTCTTGTCGGATCAAGGTATAAAACTTGAGCTTGAACGCTTTTAAGACCTGTTATTAGTGCAGAAGTTATTTTTCCTTTTAAAGTTATAGTTACAACTCCGTTTAAAGGGATATTGAATCCGCCAAATAATGGATTTGCGGGAGTATTTGTATAACTCAAAGTTCCAGAAGGTCCTGTAGCTCCAGTAGTATAGCTTGCTGAGGCAGATAAAAATTCAATACCAACTGGAAAAAGGAAGTCGAGTGCTACAGCAGATGCACTACCATTACCTGTATTTTTTATTTCAATTTCATAGACTACTTCACCATCAATTATATTGCATAAAGATTTAGTTAATGACACTACATTAGTTTCAAGAACTGGAAAGCAATTTGAATTAATTTGCAAATCAATAGGCAGATCGCTAGTGATAAACGCCGCAATATAGCCATTGGTGCCATCAATAGCTCCATGAGTGATGGTATCTACTCCGCCATCATTAGTATTACCTGCTAAACCTTTTGTAACATTGGAGATGATAGTTGCACCAACTGTATTATATCTAATGATACCGCCGCCGCCGCCGCCGCCCGGACCATGCTCATTTAAAGCATCTCTTTCAGTATTTCCTCCATTTCCGCCGTTAGCAT
The DNA here is from genome assembly GCF_035985025.1 of Flavobacterium sp. PL11. Taxonomy (NCBI): domain Bacteria; kingdom Pseudomonadati; phylum Bacteroidota; class Flavobacteriia; order Flavobacteriales; family Flavobacteriaceae; genus Flavobacterium; species Flavobacterium sp. PL11. The sequence goes on along the minus strand of NZ_JAXCIA010000039.1, from coordinate 6,757 downwards.
AAATTGTAATAACGGCATTACTATTTCCGGGTGCATTTAACAAAACGCTACCTCCAGCTCCTCCGCCTCCAGCTCCATCAGGGCTGGTTCCAAAAATACCAGCAGCACCATTTCCACCATTTGCTTTTATAAATCCAGTTCCTGTTATATTACCTGCATTTATTATAATAATAGCGCCACCAACTCCTCCTTTTACTCCATTTAAAGCATTATTAGCATCACCAGCACCGCCACCGCCGCCCATAACAATTGTGTTTAATAATGGATTAGTGGTCAAGAAAGATTTAAATCCAGGTCTTCCCGCGCCGGTCAAAGGACTGATATCTCCTTCACCTCGCTGCCAGCCTTTGCCACCTAAACCTCCATAACCTCCATTTCCGCCACCACCGCCACCTGCGTTGTGATCATTACCGCCGCCACCAGCATTACCTGGCGCGCCGCGTCCGGCCGAACCTCCTGGCATACCTTCAACTAAGTTATCGACTTGATTATAACCATCCCACATAAATCTAGGTGTTCCAGCAATACCTTCGCCTTTTCCAGATACTTCAAAATTAGAAGCATCACCAAGATAAGTAATTGAATTATTTAAAAGCGATTCAGCCACAGGGCTAAATCCTCCTCTAAATCCTCTGGCGCTTCCATCAATTGTTTTTCCATTAAAATCAAAAGTACCAGAAACATTAAATGCTATAACTCCTCCTACAACTCCGTTGAATGGAGGAGTGGTAATATTAGTGGCTAAAACTAAATTAGAGTATTGCGGTAATCTAACAATTTGGAAAGTTCTTTTACCACGCGTTGTTGTAGGCATAGCATTAAAAAAATTATTTTTAACTCCACCTCCTGGACCTGTGCCTTTAAATGTTAGATTTCCACCTGTCAGTGGTACACTATTAGTGGCAATAACATATTCAAATATTCCTGTGTTGCCAATATTTGTAAATCCAGTACCACCTTTCTGATCTGAAAAAGAATTGAAAATCCCCGATCCATAAAGTGATGAATCATTATAATTTATTTCAGCATCTTGCATTTGTATTATAAGTACTAAATCTCCGGCTGAAATTGGGACAGTACCAAAATCGTTACCATAAGCATCTACAAGTGGTACAGCCCCAAGTTGTATGGCTTGAGCTCCTACATTAAGAGTAGGCTCACCCAGTAAAATGGGATAATACGTGTTTATAGCTTGTGAAATATTTACTGGTCCATCCACTCCAGGTGTTCCACATACTTGCGCGTTCACTTTATGAAAACTTACTAAAAAGAGTAAATTTATGATTAGCACATAAAGTAATTTTAAATTTATGGTTTGAAAGTAAATATTCTTCATAATATATATTTTTAATAATTTTTTATTCTTAACTGCTTGTATTTTATGTGTTATTGATATGCTCAAATTTTAATTTATTAATTGATCAGTAAAAAAAATATTGATTAGTGCAATGCTTATGGTTTTGAAATTGTAAAATCTTTTATTTAATATTATTAATAGTATTACCTATAAATTATGTTGATTGTAGCGGTCATATTTTTTCTTTTTTTAAAAAAAATTTAGGCGAAGTGCCTATAGATTTTATCAATAAATTTGATTTATAATTATGCAGTGATTTTATAAGTGAATCTATTATTGAAATAGCGGTACTGTAATTTAATAATGCAAACATTTTTACTTTTATAAATTTTGATAAATTAAAAGAATCATAATTATTACTAAGAAATATGATAATTTTTTTACTTTTTATAAATCTTATAGCGGTTTGATTACTTACTATGCTTTCATTTTTTGTGGAAAGAAATTTGTTTGCTAATGCATTATAAATGCTAACAATCTTTGTAATAATTTGAGAGAATAGGAGGGAGCTAAACTTTTTTTTATAATTATTATTATAAAATAAAAAATTTCTAATAAGTAGTGTATTGTTAGTTACCAAAACCAGTTTATAGATGGAATAAGGATTTTTCCCATTAGCTATCAAGGAGACTTTTTGCGTATTTCGATTTATTGTCCGTAGGTAAACAAAGTGATTTTGGATACTAGTTAACATATTTCCTTGATTAAGTATTTACTATAGATTCTGGGCTAGAACTAATAATAAATCGAAATTATTAAATAATACAATTGTGTGTTTGTATTTTCTATGAACTACTTAGATACTCGTTTAAGTACTCATTTTAGGCTCTAATACTTTAAATTATCTTTACGTTTTGAATAAATAATAATTGAAGAAATCAGAAGATTTGTTATTATTATAGAAGCTTTTTATACAATAACAGAAAGGTCAAAGTGCGCGTGCTATTTAATTTTTTGGTTAATTATTTGTAATTTTTACCACTTTAAACAATATCAATTAAATGGCGTAAAAAAAACATATAACGCAAGCATCTAAAAAATTGAAGTTTATAAACTGATTTATAAAATTATAAAAACATGAAAATAAAAATGTTTACCTATCAAAAAATAATTTTCAATTGATATAAATAGGCACATAATTAGACCAAATTCTTTCAACTACTATTTTATTGGGTTATAATGAGAAATTAAAAAATGAAAATTTACCATGAGTAGCGCATGGAATAATGTAGCTTTTACTTAAAATTCTTTTGCTTATGGATACTTCTGCAGTTAAAAGCAAGGTGCTAAAACGTTGGACTAAAATGCTAAAGGGTATGCTATGAAATTGTACCTAAAATGCAATATTTATAAATAAAAAATAGTACAGTATATTTTTAGTGAGATTTTTAGCTGTAATAGCTACAACATTAAACCAAACTAAATTAAAAAAAAACCCTTTGAATATTTACTAAAAAAAATGTTACTACAATAATTTTTCCATAACGATAAATTCCAGTGGTTGCTCAGAAATTGAAATATGTATACCATCAGCTGGGAAAGATTCTCTTAATCCTGTGTCTCGATAACCATTTCTTTTATACCAAGATATAAGCTCACTTCTAACAGAAATTACGGTCATAACAATTTTAGATAATCCTCTTTCTGTGGAAAATACCTCAGCGTGTTGTAACAACTTTTTACCAATACCGCTGTTTTGTAAATCTGGAGATACCGTTAACATTCCCAAGTAAAGTTGTTCTTGTTTTTCAATTAATAAAACACAACCTATCAAAGCATTACTCTCAATAAATTTCAATATTGTATTTTTCTCAGATGAAATAATACCTTTTAATTCTTGCTCTGTTGTTCGGAGTCCTTCTAACAAATATGCTTCTGTAGTCCATCCTTTTTTTGATGATTCTCCGCGGTAAGCTGAATTGATTAATTTATTTAATGAGCTACTATCTTTTTCGGTTGCTATTGTAATCATTGAGATAAAATTGGTTATTATATTAGCAACAAATGTAAATAAATATTGTCAAAATCTATTTATTTCTTCTGTAGCTATATTAAAGTATTTCTGATAATATGATATTAAAACTGATTTTTAAATTTTTTATAAAATGGAAAATTTGTATTAACGTTATAAAAATCAGTTATTTATAAATTTATATTAAATAATATTATAATTATATAACGTATTTGTAACGTATTTTAGCTTGTTTTTTAGTAATTTGGCTTCATAAAATTCCGAAGTTAAATTAGATTCTTATGAAATATAGAGTGTCAACTTTGTCAGCAGATCTCACCGATTTCCCGCCGACAATGAATAATTCTACCGTTTTAGCTAAAATTCCGTTTAGACATACCGTTAAATTAATTGAGAAAACTGAATCAAATTGGTGGAAAGTAAAACTTTTGCATACCGATAAGGAAGGATTTATAAGTGCTAATGATTTAGAAATTTTTGACTTTAGTTTATTAAAAAATTCTGATATTGAGATTCCTAATTTTGAACCGAGTGTATTATCTACTTTAGATTCTAAAATAGAAACTTATAAGCCGATAGGTGATCCCATAATACCATTTAGAGATTTGAGTAGCGTTGAGTCCAAACTAGCATCAATAAAGAAAATAATTGATATTTTAGATGTTTCAAATAGTTTCAGATATCAAAAAGATGAGTCTGATACCTATTGTAACATTTACACTTTTGATTTTTGTTATTTTAATAGGGTTTATATCCCCAGGTTAAGATGGACTGATAAAGCACTCATCGCATTAGAAATAGGAGAAGAAGTTCCACTGGTTTTTGATGATACCGTTAGGCCATTTTATTCTAATTATCTTTATGACTGGTTTATTACATCTTCGCCTGATTTTGGATGGCAACGTATTGATGACGTAGATACGTTACAAAGAAAAATAAACGATAATGGTGGCATAGGTATAATTTCAGCCAAACGATTTATAATTGATAAATCAGGTCATATAGTGGTGGTGGTTCCAGAGACGGATAATCACCAAGCTTTTCGTGAAAATGGAAAAGTGATTTACCCATTACAATCACAGGCAGGATATGACAATTATAACTATTTTGCCGAAGAGCGAAAAGATTGGTGGGCAAATCAAGATCCTGAAAAAGGATATTCGTCAGCCATTTTCTATTACCACGATTAACATATATTTTATTTTTATAAAAAAAAGACTTTTTGAAGGAATTTAGATCCTTCAAAAAGTCTTTTTTTATTAAGCGTATTTAGTTTACAAAATGTCTTTCTTAATTAGTAACGAACTACAAAATCCGTTTTCATAATACGTGTCATGGAAAGTTAGGTAGATCTGGTTGTAAATTTCAATGGGATCATCTGACTCGATTTCGATATGTAAAATCTTTTCTAAAATCAATATAAAGTCTTGTGGTACCACAGTTTCTTTACCGTGAATAATTGATTCAAAGGTAAAATTGTTCCACTCTAAATTACAAATAGGATTGTCAACTTCAATCATTAAAGCATGATCCATGATGAAAATTAAAAATTGCAAAACTTCCTTTAAATATTTTTCTTCAAAATAATCAAACATTCTAAACTCAATTCCGTGATTTTTATGTTTGTGAAAATTAATATCCAAACCTATTTTATCAATCTGTTCGTAATCGGATATGGCTGAATATCGATTCACCCACCACATCGGATTATCATGCATTGGATGTGCTGTAAAATCCATCTGTACAATTTTTCCGGTCTTCATCACATCAGTATCATACGTACCCACACCAATATATCTTGACATAGCACAACGCTGCGAAGCCTTTGTCAAATTTACACTAGCATCTTGATGTGATAAATATTCAGACGATCCAAATTTAATCATAAACAATGGACTCAACCATTGAAATAACCGAATCGTACGTTGATGTTTTTGTATAAAATCTATTTTATCTTTAATTTCTCCCTTAGTGTTTAACTCTGTTGGAATAGTTAAATTAAAATGATAGGTCATATTATTAAAAACAGAATAATGATTATTATTAGATACAAATATCGCAAAAGGATGATTCTCAGAGCAAATTTTTATTGTTCCAAATTCTGCAAATATTTCCTCTTCTTTCATTGCTTTTTGCAAGTTGGAGGTAAACTCATTCTTAATTTTAGCTAATTCACCAATAACGGAATCAACATCTTTCTTATAAAAATCTTGTGTCACAAACTCTATAGTATCTCCATCAAAAATAAATTTCTTTTGAAGTTGATTCACAAAATAGCTATTGTTTCTCTGTATTTTATCAAAAATGCTTTCACCAGAATAACTCGGATTAGGTACTTTATCAATGGCATCTAGCGTTTCATGCTCATTATTGACATCTGTTTTAGTGAAAGAATGCGAATTCATCAAAACGGGAATGTAATAATCTTGATCCGTTAATGTTTTTTGTAACGAATTTTGGAATACATTTTCCTTATAATTTTTAAAATGGTTGACGCTGTACTTTTCAGGCAGTCCCTTTGTCAATAAAAATTGCTTGTCCACCTTACGAGGTTTGTCAAACTCCAAATAACATTCATTTTCGATACCAACTCCCCAATAAAAATCATTGGATTTATATTGATTGATATACTCTTTGTGTTTGTCTAATAATTCAATTTCAAAACTAACATCATTCATGCTATGATTCGTCATACAATTTTTTCTCCTTTTTTAATAAATTAAGTTGATATGGGAAGCTACTTTATCAGGTAGTTTGTCTAAAAATAAAAAGGCAATCTCTGAATTTCAGTTGATTAGAATTCAAAAATATATTTATATTTAAAGATTTGTTTTTTTTTGTGAGATAAATTGGATTTTTAAATCATTCGAGAAATGTAAAAAACAACTTATTTAGTTTTGCAAAAGTAGTCATAATTTACCTTTAAATCAATGCCGTAAAACAAAATATATTCTTTAAAAACAATGCGAGAATTATTGCTAATAGTTTATTTGTATTTCAACATTTACAGTAAACTTTTGTAGCTTAAATATTTGATCATTCTTGATTGTTATTTGTGTTTTAAGAAGCACACGATCTTGGTTTTTCATTATATGCCGTCTTGCTATTCGCTATATCTTTATGCTTGAACGCCAAGCATAAAGGATGTCGCTACTATCAAGGCTAAATAACACAATTTTTCTATCCGAAGAACCATTGTAAACAAAAATAGGAACTGAAATGATAAGATATTTAATTTTTATTTTACAAAAGTAAAATCCTCATTACACATTTTCTTTTTGTAGAAAATTATACTGAGGATTTTGCATTTTTATTTTTAAACTTTTAGAAAATAATTGGTTCTTCGCTTAAATTAGTGGATTATTAAAAACTTAGCTAATTTTGGGGTATGGAATTAGATGGATTAGGAGTTTTGCTAGGAGTTAAAT
>NZ_JAXCIA010000038.1:0-27961 GCF_035985025.1 Flavobacterium sp. PL11 | reverse complement strand
GACATAGGGAAGGTGCGTTTTATGGAGAACCTCAAAGGTAATTTTTTGAGGGATAAAAACTCCTTCCCTTTTTAATCGTTTAGGACGCTATTGATTAAAGAATAAAAATTCTTATATTTTTCATCTATGAAAATAAATCCATTACATCCTTTTTCACAATTATTACAAGTAATTGATTTGGATGAAAGATTATAAATTTTTTCCTTTTTATAGCTCTCAAAAAGTTCTCGTACATGAATTAGAAATTCATTCGTAGAGATTTTACTAAATTTTTTATCATCTCCTAATAAGTTATTCAAACCAACTAAATCAAAATTTGAAAAACAATTAGAAAAAGCTTCATTGATGATTTTAACATTTTTCATCATAATAAATCTACTAGTTTTTTATAAAAGTCAACTCGCAAGCCTTACATAGCCTCTTTTCCTGAATATATTCATTCATATCATACCAACCGCCTGTTTTCTGCCAAATGTCTAGTCCTCGACCTAAGACAACCTTCCATCCATTATTTAAATCAATGGAACGGTCATGGATGAAATCATTAAATTCGTAAGTGAAAATAATTCCTATTGATTCAAAAGAGTAGGTCATTTGCTCAAATGCATCTTTAGCCCCTTCAATATAATCTTCATTATTACTCGTAACAAGATGCAATTTGACTTCAACCTCAGGGTCTTTCTTCTCGCCTATCAGTTTAACAAACTCCATGAAGTTTCTCAATTGATAAGGTAATCTTATGTATGGGTCTATAAGTTTAATATCTGTGGCACCAGTTAAGTATGCACCAAATAAATTATCATAGGAAATCCCAGATTGATTATCCCTGATCATTTTTTGACCACCGAGTAATTCTAGTTTTTTTTCTTGTTTTACGGTTGTAGCATCTGTATTCGAAATTGGAATTATAGATTCGTCTGTTACAAGAATGTTTTTTTGTGTCCCGTGTTCCAGCACTTCAAGGGTTTCTACTGTAGTTACCTGTCCAGAACTTTTATTGGTATAACTGAAATCAACTTCCTCAAAAGTTTCATCCATTTTCTGTAGCTGTTGTTTGACTCGCTTTCTACATTCTATTGCAAAATCTAGTAATTCTTTCACATCATCTTCACCCATTTCGCCGTGCGGATAGATCACCTTTGCCAAACCTGCAAAAGTTTTGACAATAGCGGTTTTGTCTCTTGTAGTAATTGAATTAGATAACTCGAAATACTTTGAGTATTCATTGGTTCTATCCTCTTTACGTAGTTCTTTCAAGATTTCAGCCAAATAATCTACGATAAAACCGTAATCTTCGGTAAACATATCGTTTCTCAACTTCTGAACTTCCCATCCTGGTAAATAAGCATGGATTCGATCTAAGAACGCGGTATCATAATAGTCTTTTGGTAAGGCATCAAAAAGATTACTATGTCTCAGCATGTATGGAACACTGTGATCAGTATTACCAACAAAAACCATGGAAGCCGATGCACCATAAACTTGTGTTCCTCTTGAGAACGATTTATTAGCCATGTAATTCTTCATGATGTCCACTAATCCACGATCAGTGTTTTTAGTTTTACCAGCAAACTCATCATAGGCAACTACATCCCAATATCCCACTAATCCAATCTCACCAGAACTATTATTCACAAACAATTTCGCTTTTGATACCTCTCCACCTGAAATTAGCATTGCATGCGGTGACAATTCTGAGAATACATGAGATTTTCCAGTTCCTTTTGGTCCGAGTTCTATTAGATTATAATTGTTTTCAACGAACGGAACTAACCTTGCTAGCTGTAGTAATTTAGAGCGGAATGTAAATTCATCAGGATTTAATCCCATTGTTTGAAGCAAAACATCTATCCATTCTTCTTTGGTAAATGCTTTTCTTCCGTCTTTGAATTCATTAACATTACTAACTGATATTTGAATTGGTTTAATCGATTCGATTACCCATGGTGTTGCACCTCTTTCATCCGTAGAAACGTACCCTAGAGTCAATATACACCAAACACCACTCGACAATAATTTTTGATATTCTCTAATTACCGCGTCTGCAATGGGCACACCTTTTAGACCAAGATTAGCGAAGTAAGCCTCATACTGATCTTCTCGGTCATTAAGTTTTACAGATATTTTATCAATGATTCTATGTGAACCTTTTTCTCTAACTGTCGATTTGATAATTTGCGCTTCATCCCGATTTACAAAATGTTGAGAAATTATTTTTTTAACGGTTTCTACTCCCTCAATAATAGTTTCTTCATCATCAGTAGCGCAATATTGACCTAACAAATATTCCAAAACATAAATAGGTACAATAGCATTGCCTTTCACCAACTTGGTTAAGTCTTTGCGAACTACTTTACCCGCAAAATGCTCGTTTAGTTTAATATCTAGTGCTTTCATATTTTAAAAATCATCAAAATCATTTGTAAATGAGATATTCAAGGTGTAATAATATTCTTTGTATTGTTTCCACTTACTCGTTCCGTCTACAGGCTCTTCCAATACCAATTGTACTCTTTGGTTCTTGTATTTACCACTAGCTTTAGAGCTTAATTGAAATCTATGTTTCACTTCCCTTTGCCTTTCGCTTCCTTCTTCAATATCAAAATTATACTTGAATTGATCGCTCAAATCTTCCCCATCTTCCGCTCGTATTACTGCACGTAATATTCTTGGTAGCACTTGCTCAGTCATAGCATTAGTTTGGATGAATGATACTGCTAGAATATTGGTAGTGATTCTATCGGTCGACTTTATAATATCTACATCCACCTGGCTGGTAGTGTCTTGTCTTGTTTTAGTAATTTTAATCAATGGAACTACTATTTCTTGAAGTGATGCACCACCATGTATAAATCGAGATCCTGCGCCTTTAACTCTTAGCCTGTTTATTGATTTAGTTATCAAAACATCAACATCAGAATTAATGCCTAATTCAAATCCTTTGAACGCTTTGGTGGACGAATCATTTGACAAGTTATTTCCGATAATGAATCTTCTGTTCTCTTTCCAGACATCTCCAGTATGATTTGAGGTACTAAAATCACTTTCGGCTAAATCATTATGCTGGTAAATAAATCCATGATCAGAAGTAACAATCATATTATAACCATTCATATTATTAATCTTCTTCATCATTTCGATCAAGAATTGAAACTCTTCCTCAACAGCTTCAAACACCTTTTCTTCTGTTGTTTTGTCATCCCCTGTTTTATCGATTCTATTATGGTAGATGTAAATCAAATCATATTGTTTAACAAAATCCCTACCCTCTTTTGCCGAATTCATCTTCATGAACTCCTCTGCTTTAATGGCTTTTGCTCTTACTCCAGAATTAGTTTCTAATATTTTTGTTCTATTTGCGGTACCACTACTTGAAATACCATCAACAAAAATGATATCTGAATTATCTTGAAAACTAAGCTCTTTATGTGGCAAAAGTGAAGCCATCCCTAGTTGAGTATAGGAAGGCAAACTTGCAACCATGTGTGATAAAGAAGCTTCAAATCTATTTTCAGATTGCAATCTTTTAGCTAATTCTGCCCCACATTCATAACGGAACGCGTCCGATATGATAACAAATAATCTTTGTTTTTTATCTAAAACAGGTTTAACATGTGTATTAAAAAAGTGCTTTTGGCTTGTTAAACTATTATTTGTCCATGAAGGAAGTGAATCAACTATAGTTTGCCAATTGTTGTTGTAAATAAGCAACCAGTCGTTTGAATACACCTTTTCAACTTTTATAGCTAAATCAGCTAGTATTTTATTTTGACTAGTCTTACGATAACTCCAAATGAATTTTCTGTACACTTGGTCTACTTCGTATAAATTAGCTGCATAATCATTCGTTCCTTCCTCGAAGCTAGTGTGTTTTATAGCTGCATAATTACGAACTAAAACTATTAATTGAGAAGCATAGTTAATACTTTGATAAAAAGGCTGCACATCATCGTACCAATATTTGTTCTCTCTTTGCTTGACAAACTGTAGCACTTTTTCATTAGAAATTCCTCCAGCTGTAACCAACTGAACCAACTCATGAATAACTTTTATGTCAATTAACTTGAATAGATCATCATTAATTATTTCCTCAATTGATGCATTGTTTAGCTTGTTTTCAACATCAACATCATTTGCGATTCTCTCAGAAAGCTTCGCAAAACTTTCTCGATACTGAATAGTATCTTTCCAAAGGGACAAGAGTAATTTTGATTCTTTGGCTAACCCAGTTTTTTTACCAAAAATGAAGTTGGCATTGAATACTTCCAGCAGAAAATCATAAATCGAAGGACTTTCATTTTGATAATTATATTTTCTTTTAATTTCATTCCAATAATAGCCTGATAGATTATAACGTTCTAAATCTTTATCGAATTTATCATTACCATCTGAGAAGGAAGTACCATGTGAATGGATGTATGTCTCTAAACTAATGTTTTCAGTACCAAAAGTTACTGCTAACATCTTGTATCGTATTTCCTGATGCTCATCCCCAGTACCTAAAAACTCTTTCAGTTTCAACCTGCGTTCTTTCGCTTTAAAAAACTCAATATGCTCGGTAACTAAATCCTTAAAATGATAGGACAACCCCATTTCCTGCAGAAACATAGCTTCTTGATCCGTGCGGAATAAGTGATGTGCTATTTCAATATCCAATAACCAGTTATCTTCATCTGCTGGTTTTAAACCAGTAAAATACAGTAAAAATTTACCATTAGGCGCTTGTTTTGATACAATATATTTCACCTCAAATTCATTGCCTTGAACATGGATCTTCTCCACACCAGCAAGGTTTAATTCTTTATATTCGGTTACTAGTTCCTCTTTCTCGTCATACCAAAAAATGATACGATAGTTTTCGAATCGCTTTAGTAATGCTTCTGCTATTTTATTCATTTAGAATTTTTAAATCAATTTTATTATTTAAAACTTTTTCAACTCTAACATTTAGAACTTCTCCAATACTATATAAAGTATTAAATGTGTCTATAATTTGAGAAGGCATCCTAGATGTATGAACTAGACCAACGGTCCCGTCAATTAATTTTACGAAAATGCCATAATTAACTATATTTTTAATCCTACCCTTATGTACGCTTCCTACCAAAAGGGTTTTCTTAACTACATCTACTTTTTCTAAAATTTTTATGTTTTCTGCTGTATATTTACCATTATACGATTTCATCTCTATAAAAGAAACTTTCGAATCTTTCAATTCAATTATGGATCTTTGTTTTTTGTTAAAATCTCTTTTATGGAAATCAAATACTCTATTATCTAATGTTTTAATTTTGCCCATTTTACCGCTTTGATGTATAAAAATTATTTTTCCATTTATTTCATACAAACCACTATATCTTTCTTGTATCCATATACTTTGAGCTGACTTATAAATAGAGTTTAATTCCTTACAATTTTGCACATCTATGTTGAAATAAGCAAATAAGTTTTGATAATCTTGTTTGTGATTAAGTTCATATTTGTTTAAAATTGCTGCAACCAATTCAGCAATAGTCTTAGCCTCTTCAATTCTCTTTGATTTAACTAAAATTCTTGTTTGCAATAAAAGTAAACCATTCATTTTATCTAGGTCAGTGCAATAAAAAGTCGCGTTTATAGAATACTTTAGTGCTTTTTCAAGATTATTTTGTTGATAATACAAATCTGATATAGCATAATACAAAAACCACTTATCATTACCAGCTTTAGTAGAAACTAATTCTTTAAATAATTCCTCACTTTTTTCAAATTCACCCAATTTTTCATAACATGAAGCAATTCTCATCTTAAACCACAAATCATTATTATAATGAAATTCATCTAAATCATTAAGTGCTATTTCACACAATAATTTACACTCTTCATACATCTCAAGTTTTAATAATGATTTAGAATTTAAAGCATAATAACTTTCAAGGTCGGAAGCAACTTTTATTTGTTCGCCATCTTTAATATAATCTTTGTTTTTTTTGGATAAAAAGCTACTGTTCAATTTTTTCAAATAATCATAAATCCTCCTAGCGTTAAATAAATTTTTAGAATGACCCTTTGAAAGTTCAATTACTGCTATGGTATACGGACATGGGAAAGCATTATCTTCTCTCAAATTTGATTGAGACGTTAAAGACAACATCCTATTGATATTTACTTCATTTGGTAGTAGTTCAATCCCTTTCTTACCCTTGAGGTATTTTCTAAATACAAACCATTTAAAATTATTAATAACTTCTTCTTTATCAGCGTACTTTTTTGCAACTTGATGAACAAAATCAAAATCGATTTCAATATTATTTTTAGCTGCTTTTACCACCAGTAATGCATCATACAAATTAAATATATTATCACCTTCAAATTCATTCCATAATCTTTTACAAATAGATATGGTTTCTTTAGGATCAGTATCAATAAGTTCCTTTGCCCTAATTTGCAATTCTCTTTTAGTCTCCATAAAAAAGTAGATTTTTCAAATTATTACTTACTTCATTTCCTGTTTTACTTAGAACAGTTATTTTGGTAAAAAAACCTTTCAAGTCATAATTTACTCTAAATTTTATTTTACTTAAATTAATACTATAAATAAAGATATCTTGATAAGAATGGCTTTCGATCAAATTCATTATAGCACCAATCGCATGGCTATCACTAATCCATTTTTCATATCTTTTTTTCCTGAAATCAACTGGAAAACTTATTTCCTCTTTTTTATTTATTGAATTTAACCATACATGTGACGAAGCCCTTTCAATACTATCTAAAAAATCACTTTTAACTTTTTCAGGACGAATTGACGTAATAGTGCCTTTTCCATTATTGTTGAATACCATTACAAGATTATAATTATTTTCAGGGGTTGAAAACGTCGCTTTACTCAAATAATCTCCAGAACGAGTTGTTTGTTCAAGAATAAAACCATGTTTTTCAATGAATTCCGAAAAAATACAAATAGCTGCCTTTGTATTTAGAAGTAAAGATGAGTTAATTTTACCTTCAAAAATAAATGGTATCTCATATTTATCCAGTTCAAAACTATTATTTTTAACAGCTTCTACTTCAATCCAAATATCATCAACCAAATCTTCAAATTGACAATCTTTCAGTTGGCTTATTTCCTGGGGATTTATAATATACGCGTTGGATATAGAACTTGAAACTCCTGAATAAAGCCATCTGTAATAGCTTTCATTTGTTATTCCGTTATTATCGCCTTGTTTTGCATTAATTACTACTTTTTCAAATAGTGAGCCTACAGACTTATGAACAGTAATACACCACCCATAATTTGCTTTAATCGAATTCAAAAGCGGATCTTCCTTTGATACTTGCAGAACAATTCTTTGATGGTATTTCCTTTTATACTTTCTTTCTAATTTACGTAATTCAAGTTCTAATTCTTCCAATTTGGTTTTAACTCGTTCCCCTTTTTCAAATTTTATTTTATACTCGTTAATTTCTTTCTTTAAAACAGTATATTGAGTATCCTGAACAAATCGAGTATATTCAATTGACTCGCTAAAATCATTTTCTTTTTTAAATTTCGTTATTCTAACATTTGTAAACATTAGAAAAGCAATTTGCTCTTCTTTTGATAAATTACCATTACTTGTAAAATAATTATTATACAACCAAACTTCTGTTTCTGGCTTATTTTCTAAGCTTAAGCATTTAACTTTAAGCTTTACAAATTCCAGTATAATATTTTGATTCGCTTTTTTAAAATATATTGGTTCTTGATGTAAATCTAATATTTCTATTATAGTTACATACATTCCATTGAATAATCTTGTTACCTCTCCAAATCCCGTATCATCAGCAATTGTTACATTATTGTTTATTAGTAGTAAATCACCCTTTGATAGCTCTTTTGAATTATTAAGGCAGTTTTCTTTGATCCACAAATTGGTTGTTTTGGCATCATCATTTTTATAAACCAATAAAGCATTTGAAGGTTCAGAATCTAAAATTGTAGTAAACCATTCTCTTAATAAATTTAATACTTTAGATTTATCAACGTTGACTAAGTTCTTTTCTTCCCATTTATACTGTAAGTCATTAAAAATATTATTATTGATAGAAAGAGCTAATTTAGTTCTCAATAAATCCTTACCTTCTAAATTAAGTTCATTAGGAACTTGTCTATAATGCCTAATTTTCCCATCAAAAAGAGAGCTAAGTGTTTGTACACCTAATGCTGACTCTTTTTCTTTTCCGTAGGATAAAAAAAATGGATCGCCAATACACACTAATTTGCGTTTCGTTTTACCTAAAGACATAAAATTTAGTAAATCTTCTAATAATCTACCTGAGCCAAAACGAAACAGTTCAGATTCGTTTAAACTTCTTGTAACAAGATGCGCTTCATGAAGTATTATCACTGCTCTTTTATCGATTTCTAGGTCAGATTTTAAAGGAATAACAACTTGGTGATCCTCTTCTTCATTTTCACTATTAATATCTTCCTCAACACCAATTTCTTTAGTGTCCTCTACTTGAGTCTTTCCACCATAAATTGTATTGTACAAACTGTGCGTTGCAATCCTACTTCTTTTTTTAATCTTTTCTCTAATCCTAGAAGAATGTGTCCAGGTTTCAGTTTGGGGAATATTATAATTACCAACTCGAGAATAAATGTACCTTACCCATTCATCTCTTTGTGAATAATTCATTGAGTCTAGCACTAATATCTCAGATTCATCACTTCCTAAAAACAGATTAAATTCAGTTTCTAAATCATCATCAATTTCATGAATTTTGTTCTCATGAATTTCTTCATTATTATTTTCAATATGTTCTTCCCATATGGGTGCAGAAAAAATTTGCTTTAAAGCAGTACTAGATTCATCTGAATACGTATTTGGACTATTGTAATCATATAGAAAATTTGCAAGATCTGATTCCTGTGTAATTACGTAAAACGGCACGTTTCTGGGGGTTTCCCTACTTAACTGTATAGGACCAGAGAATATATTAACAGCAGCAACTCTCGAGGGATCAACGTTCGAATTTAAAATAATATTATTGCTAATAACCTCATACATAACTTGCCTGTATGACTTTAATTGAATAAAAGGATTAATGAAACTAGCACCCTTTATTTCTAATCTAAATTTGTCATTTTCTGTTTCTAAATACCATTTATTGATTGTAAATTCATCGTCTCTGACAGGTAAATTGATTTTTCCTTGATAGTCTTTTAAATCTATAATTAACAAACCATGATTGTAAAGCAAAATAGCATCAGCTCTAAATCGACTAAAGATTTCAGATTCAGGATTTCCTAATAACAATCCGTCCCAACCTTTACTAATAAATAACTGTTTAAGATTAAGAGCTATTCTTCTAAATTGAGTGTTCTCGTGAAAATTCTCTGCTCTATTATGTCTAATTTCTAGTCCCATATATATTCTTCATTTACACAATTACCTTTTAATAAATTAGTAATAGAAATAGCAAATTTTAAGATTCTGCTGTTATTTTTACAAATAGCTATTCAATCTTGATAACGTTTTGCATTTTAATACTAAAAAAGATTTACTAGAGTAAAAATCCCGCATTGTTTAGCAATTTTTATATTGTTTTCTTACTATGCGCCAATCAGCTTATTCTACATTTAAAAATGAATAATAGTTTTCATTTTTATTCTGTATAAAATATTCTGTATTTGATTCTAATAACCAAATTGCTTTACTATTGTCAAAGTTCTCACCAATAACCTCAATTTGAGCCATTTTATAATTCTTCAAACTATTTTTAAGATTTCTCTTTATTTCAATATCACTGCCGTTATTTTTATTTTTGACAATTAAATCAATATCAACATTAAGCATCGTTCTTAATGCCTTTACTTTATCTTTTCTAAAATCATTAAATTTCAGAGACTGGATTTCATCAGGCAATAAATCCACATTTAAAATAAAAACCGCCTTTTCCATCTTATTTTTATTTTCAATTTTAAAAAATGATGTGTAAATTTTCAATAAACTTGGATAACTATTCATCTCTATGAAACCAACTAGTATTTTTTTGTTTTTATCTACTAACTTTGAAAAAGGTTTTACTTTAATTTTCAATTCACTTAACCTTTCTTTAGCTGCTGAATCATCTTTGATATAGAACATTAATTCTGACGATTTAACCGCCGAATTTAGATTTAAATGAAATCTTAATTTTGAAAACCAACATACATTTAAAAGATTATCTTCTACATCATATTGCGAATTATACTCAAAACCAATCTTCTTTATATTTGTTGGACTTAAATTGTTATTAAAAATAGTATTAGCGTCCTCATTTTTGATTACTAACGGATTATGATTATCACCACCTTCCCTTAAAGATAAAAAAGCAGATAGTAATTCTTGGTCATCAACCTTAATAAATTTAAAATCAACTTTTTGTGAATTTTCAAAATCACTTGAAGTTAATTCTAATGCTAGTTTTTCTATTTTGAATAACTCTTTATCAATAGATTTTACAAAATATAAGTACCCCATCTTTTCATCGAAAAGTGATTTAAAAAATGAAATCCAATAATTTAAATTATCTTGACGAATAAATTTAATTTCAGTATTCAGTTTATCTAAAAAATCAGATTCAGCTTGAAAAGACTCAGAATATACTGCAGCAAAATAGTATCCTAATATAAAATCTATCTCATCATTTAGAGCTTCAGGGATTTGACTTAATAGTTGATTGGTGTGTTTTAAATCATCAAATTGTAAAAATCCTCTAAACCACTTCTTAATTAATTCAACTTCTTCGGCATTACTATTACCAAGTTGGTTAACATAATTATCAATGCTAAATTTGCCCCACCAAGTTATTCTAAAAAAAGTATCCGTTACAAATTTATCAACCTTGACCGTTAAAAGAGGAAATTTTGTCTCATTGGTCAATTGCAATAGCATTTTTTTTCGAAAGTCTGAAAGCGATGTAAATTCATTTAGAATTTTTTCTCCTGTGTTAACAAGTTCTAAATTTGCTATTTTAGAGTAACCGAGGTTGCAAATACCTGTTAACCCATTTCTAAGTCGTAAATATTTCTGTGGATTATAATCCGTATTTCTTTCATTAAATACTTCCTTACTGTCACTAGTATCTCTTATTTTTCGGGAATTTAATTTAAGTAATCCCATAGGAACTCTGTAATGATTTATAAAGAGGTTTAGTTCTTTATCAGGAATTTCAAATGATTGCACAGCTGAAAAAAGAACAATGTTATTAGACTCAAAATCTAATAATTTATCTTCTTCGATCGTAATGTTAACACTAAGTAACCCTTGTGCTCTTTTGACATCTAGTCGATTTTTTGACAAGATAAGACATCGGCTGAAAATTAAATTTTCTGCTTCCTTCAGTGATATATAAATTTCTTTCGTTTTCATTTTCTATTTTTAAAATATATCGTCAATTGATATTTCCAATTTATTTACTTCTTTTTCTACTACTAAGTCTTTCAATTCTTTAACTGTATCTTTTGTTCGAATAATATAAAGATTTGAATTGGTGCGGGTGATGCTGACATAGATTACATCTTTTAACTTACCCTCATTGCTAAGTCTTGACATGACCATACTATCATTATCAAATCCAAATAAAATTACGTGTTCAAACTCTAATCCCTTTGCACTAAAACTAGAAATCAACAAAGGTGTTGTAGAATTAAAATCATGTGTTCTTAAATCTGAATTAGCGATATAAAAGTCGTGATCAACATTTGCATTATTTAAATATTGAGCGAGTGCTTTTAATTTTTCATTATCAGGACTTATTACTCCAATTCTTTTTCTGTAAACCTTAATTTCTTTCAAGATTTCAGCAATTTTACCGAATTCGGATCCAGGTGCAGTAATATCGAAAAGTTGTGGTTGTGTTTGAGAATCCTTGGACACTTTAGCCACTAAGTCTTCGTTGTTTTTAGAAAATAACTTTGCTAGTTTTGCTATGTTTTTATGAAATCTAAAAATAACGGATAAACTCTCGAAAACACCATAGCTTTTTATACTATCTCTTGTTAAAGCTGTTTTATAGACTCCTTGATTGAAATCTCCTAATGTAAGAACCCTTTTTGACATTCGCTTGATTAATTCCCATTCTTCAGGCATTAGATCTTGAATTTCATCTACGATGGTCACATCAAATTCTTTATTAATGGATACATTATTTAAACCAGTTAGTAGGAAATTATATTTTACGCTATAACTAGCCTTATAGTCAGGTGGTGTGATACCAAATTCCTTCGCTTTGTCCCAAAAGAACTTATCCTTTGTAACTATCGTTATATTATCCTGAACACCAAGTTCTCTAAGTGCAGATGATAAATAACCGAACAAACTGTGATTATACATCATTAAAAGTGGCTTAACATTAGATTCTTTTACAATATCCCTAAGAGTGTAAAGGCTAATCAATGTTTTACCTGAACCTGGTGGTCCTTCGACGAAGAGGTTTCCTGATTCTCGAGAAACTCTTCGAATAACTCCTTTTTGTTCTTCTGAAAGTTGTGTATAAGGTATTAGCATAGTTTAAAATGGTAAGTTGTTAGTATCTAAATATTTTGATTGGTCATTTATGTTTTTTGTGGATTTTGGATTAACGTATGCGTAAGGCTCATTAGCAATTTTAAAAACAGTCGCCAGTAAATTTTCTTTACTAAATTGTGAAAATTCCATCGGATTTTCTTTATAATCATTTACCATTTTTTTTGCCTCCGTTGATACATCTTGACCCAACTTATTTTTTAAAGAAATTATTCTTATTAAAATACCTTTCTCATTTTTAATTTGTTGATCTAGTCCTTCTAAGTAGTTTAATGCAGCCATATCGCCTTCTGCTTCCCCTAAAGAGATAGAATAGTTAAAATGTAAATAAGCTGCAGTTGGATTTATTTCTATTGCCTTAGTTAATGCTCTCATAGCTGCCTGACGCCTACCTAACTTCCCATTACTGATATAAACCATATTCCAAACTCCTTCATCCTGATCGTCGAATCGTTTAATATATTCTTCTGCAGTTTCTAGCGCACCTTGATAATTCTTTACATTGTAATGCTTCCAAATTAATTGTCTTAAAAGCTCTTTTTCCTTTCTAATATTTTTAGAAAGCTTAGCTGCGTTTAGTTCTTTTTTAGTAGTATTAACTTCGATCTCTTCTTCTGTTTGTTTTCCTGTTCCATAAGGATTTTCAAATTCAGCGTTACCTACTAAATCGTTATTAACAAACACTTTCATTTTGAACACTTTATCAATTGTAATTTCAGCCTGAATTTTAACAACAGAATCAAAGTCGTAAAATGAATTTAAGGTAGATCTAATTTCACCAATAGGAAAATCAGCACCATTTATACAAACAGGTATAACCACCTCAGAATTCATACTAGACTGCAACCTAAAATCTGGTATTGCCACATTTTGAGGTAACGAAACTCCACGTTCTAATATTGGGAAAAACCTATTACCTTTAAGAACTATACCAATAGTATCACTAGTAATTGGACTAATAAGTGAAATATTATGCACATTTAAAAAATAGGAATAAACCGCAGCTCCTTCCGCAACTAATTTATCAGGTTCATGAGAAGTAAGTGCTACCGATCTAGATAATTTCTCTGAGCAAAAGGAATGTAAAAAGGGATTAAAACTACTTCCTCCAACAAAAAGCACATAATTTATTTCATCAAGACCTAGTTCTGCCTTTTCAATAATATCATTGATTGAACTACTAATTGTTGATATTGTTTTATCTACATATTTAAATTTATAGTTTTTTCCTCTAAATAATTTAGAGAATAGGTCTTTAAACTCATCTGCGGAAATCGTAATACTCCCCATGTCGTATACGACTCCTTTAAATTTAACCTGACAATCCGTATGTGTATATGAAATTGAACTAATATCAATATTCTTTACATCTTGATCTACAGCTTTTAGACTCAATCTATTTGAAATACCAACCTTTAAACCTTCGCCAATCAATGCAAGTTGCGGTATTATGATATCTTTAATATCTGAAATATCAGCCACATCAAATTCATCATATAATTTTTTAAATAGTGGAACTAGAAATTCTTCGGCAATTAATGTATCAATATCTTGACCACCTAAATCATTGTACCTTGAAATTGCACGATTGCTGATCGTTATTCCCTTATCTCTTCTAAAATCAACATTCAAGATAGATAAATCTAAAGTTCCTCCTCCAAAGTCAATTATTAGTACATTTTTATTTTTTACATCCTGAGCCCAAATCGTTTTTTCAGCATCTGATAATCTATTGAAATATCCTAAAAATGCTGCATTGGGTTCATCAATCAGCATGTTATCCGAAGTATCGATTTTAGCCATTTCCGCAGCTTTTAAGACATCTTTTCTTTGATTGGCTTGGAAGGATGCTGGAACAGTAATAATGGTGTTAGGCAGTGAATTATCTTGAAAACGAGATTTGCGAATGTAATTTAAAATACCACCAGCAATTTTATACGGCATGTTTAGCTTTTCACTAACTGCATTTGGATACATCGGTTGATGGTCGATACCTAATTCTAATTTCCAATGATAAAAGATATTCTTTTTGTACTCAAATTCAGGATGCCCCTTTAGGTGGTATAAATTACTTCCAACATATGGTTTGCCGTTATGTATACCTACAATAGAAGCTACTTTTTCATCTTCAATAGTTTGATTGAATTCAAAAGGACTAGTTTGCTGGACTTTTACAAACTGAATAGGAATCATTGTATTGTTATGTAAATCTACATTTGCAGAATCTACCACACACATTAGTGTGGTTGTAGTTCCTAAATCAATACCAAAACATTTTTTATCAGTCGATAAATTTTGACCATTTTGAAAACCAACTCCCATAGGGTATATTACTAGCTTACTCATATATTTTTATTTTACACTGTTTTTATTTTGTCTATTAAATTAAAACTTTAGATTTCTCTATACCTTTACCGTCCTTACTTTTTCAACAAAGTTGACATTAAAGTATTACAATTCAATCGCTTCCATATATAAGTAATGATTTAAAACAGCTAGATTCTCCATGCCAGTTTCTTCACATATTTCAATCAGGAACTTATTTGTCGCTTTATACTTTTCTCCCTTCGATATTCGTTTAGGAAATTCGATACCATATCGATTTAACGCAGTGTCAATCTAATTATTCTTAACAAAATACATTTTGGGGTCATGAGCTGTAAGTATTTTAGATATTAATGCTTCCCCAACACCTCTTATTTTTAGATCGCCTTTTAAAGCTCTATCGATACGAACAGCAACGTCAACACTATCATCTATCAAAAAAAGAAGTAAGCTCTTAATACGGTTAATTTCAGCCTTAATAGTAGGTTTAGGTATTGCTATTAAGTGTCCAAGTTCCCAAATTTGAAAAAAAGCATCAACATCAATTTTTTTAAAATTTGGATAATCAATAGTGTTTTTAATATCGATAATATTTTGCTTTCGAATTCTTTTAGTTTGAGCGTAATCGCTACCTGCTTTACATTTTTTTAAGGTAGTAATCAACGCTTTTCTAAACTTCACCGTTACTTCATACTCTACTTCCAGTTTTTCCTTTAAATTTTTAACTATTTTCTCTTCTACCTTTTCTCGATCTAACCTTAATTGATAACTTTCACGGTATACTTTTATAAAAGATGTTGTAAGCGTAGCTGATTTACTTTCAATAGCATTAAACCAACTTATTAGTTCCAAACATTCTGACTGACTTGTTATGATATTTGACAACTCAATATTTGCGAATAACCCACTTCTAGTGCAATTAGCTGAACCAACAAATGCAGTATAGTTATCCTTTGATTTTGTGATATAGGCTTTAGGGTGGTAAAACTCTTGGTTATAAAACATTTTCACCGTAACATCCTCCAAAAGCTGTTGCTTACATAAGACATCCAAAGCTATTGGATCTGTAGGCAAGTCGATTCCCAAAATATAATGCTGCTTTGCTTTACTTGGAAGGTTTTCTTGAATGAATTCCAGTCCTTTATTCGTTAACAAGGCAACAGCAATCCAAATCTCGTCCGCAGATTTCAATTTAGATTTTAGTTCTTTTTGTAAATTTTGGGTTATCGTTTTCATTTATCTTATCGTTGCTACATCAATCCAATCAAACCCGCTCACTTTTTTCTTAGTCACTTTATCATTCAATCCTTTTACTTCCTTTATTGCTTTACCAAACTTGTTGTAATTCACTAAAACACCATCATCTAAGTCAATTGCGATACGTTCGGTTGCCAAAGGATACAAAATGTCTCTTTCGTATTCTTTGAGTTCTATTAGCACTAGTTTTAGTTTATCTTTCTCTTTAATCGCTTTAGTTTGTTCTATGGATGTACCTGACACAGTTAAGTGATCTAAATGTTCCATATAGGTATTTAGCTTTTCTCTATACTGGATTAAATAACCATTCAGGATATTGTTTAGAGTATCTGGTGTATAACGATGCATGTAGACTAATATATTGAAAGCTCCTTTTGGTGAAGAGAACATCCAGTAAATAGGTCTTTTCTTGTAACGCTTAATGTGATCATTGTAAAAATCTTTTACAAAATATTTACGGATGTCTTTACCCAGACATTCCTCTACAAATGCTAAGTTTTTATCAAAGTTAGCAGTACCAAAACTCGCTTTCAAGAACACATAAAAACGACCTGTAATATCATCCTCAAACCATCCATCATCAAAAACAGGAATGATATTATCCTCATCTGGTGTGAAACTTAATTTGTCTTTTGATAAGTCTACTTTATGTAAATAATCTTCGAGTGTTTCACCTTGATTAGCCAAGATCAAACCTTCTTTATCCAACGAATAACGTCCAAACATACACCCCACGGCATAACTCATAAACTGAGCAAATACTTCTTTGGCATCAAATACTAATTGGTTGTTGACAATGCTAATTTCTTCTTTTAGAATCGTAATATCTTTTAAAGCAACATCAGGTCTTAGTTCTTCTTGCAAACCATAGATTTCAATAAACTGACGATTAAGTTCTTCTTCGTTTTTATGTAGTTGAAAAAATTTGTTTTTCCAGTAATGTTGGTATAAATCGAAAGTTTCTTCCATGTCTTGAGATTTATGAGTGATGAGTTCATTCTGATTGTAACTCCAAGATTCTTCTCTCGAATTCCATTCCTGCTTACTAATTTGTAGTGAATTTTCTACATGAATATTGATGTTTTGTCGTTCTAATTTAGGAATAGGTAAAACTCTTGCGTTTCCAGGAGTGAAATGAAGTGTTGGATTTATTAATTTGGACAATGTATTAATAAAAGATGTGTTTAATAGTCCAAGTAAAAAATACTCGTTTATTTTATCTTTTAAAAAAGCAACTGGATTTACAGAATCGAAGATAGAACCTTCATCATGTAAACGAGCACTAACTTTACCAGAAGTTAAATCACTCCATCCTATTCCTTGACGGAAATAAAAATTTTCATTCACAATTCTACCACCTACTTGTTTTTTTGGGTCATTAGCTATACAATCTCTGACATCTTTCCCATCATTTCCCCAATTTAAAAAGAACTCCTTATTACCAAACCATTTTCTGCACAATCCACCTTTATTATATGGGAACCATTTTTTATTTGAATTCTTTGCCTCTTCACCGTTTGAATAATTTAAACCCGCTTTAATAAATTCAATTTCATACCATCTTCGCAAAAATTGCTCATTGTCTGTCGTAGACATTCCCGATTTGGTTTCAGCTAATGATTCTATTGTGTCATTTACTTCAAATAATTTTAATATTTTTGTACTCAACCAATATCCAAGTGGACTTCCAGTTATTTTTCTAAAGTCTTTTTGGTTAGCATTAAAAAACCAACCACAATTTATATCTTTTATAGCCTCGAGAGTCTTGGGAGCTTGTTTATGAGAACCTCTAAAATCACTTAAGCGAATGTAACTTCCTTTAGCATCGTTGATACTTTTACTTCTTAAGGTGAATGTACAAATAGGAACAGTTGCCCCATCAAACCCAGAATATTCCAACTGGATAAGGTTATTGATAAAATGTTTATCAATGATAATTTCTCTTAGCTTTTCATAACTCGAAATGAACATCCAAACAAAAGGTGTCATATAACCAGTTAAGCCATCCTCATTACATAATTCTAAACAACGCAAAATAAACGTTGCAAATAAATCTGATTTAGTTTCTGGATAGGTTGCTTCTACATATTGTTTCAAGCTTCCTTCCATTCTTGAAGAATTTATATATGGTGGGTTTGTAACTACTACATCGAAACGTTGCCCTAACAATTGATATAATTTCTTAACTTCTTCTTGCCTTTCACCAAAAAGCGAGTTTTCTTCAACAACTAAATTTTTCAAATCTTGCGCATCCACTCTAATTAAAGACCCTAAAGCGGTTGCGTTTTTAAATTTTTCATCAAATTCGAAATCTTGGTAATACGAAATATTCGGTTGAATGTTTTTGGTTTCAACTGCACGAAGGAAACGTCTATTTTTTTGTCTTCCTTTCATCAATAAAACAAAAGAGGCTAGTTGAGAAGCTCGTTGGTCAATATCAACACCAAAAAGGTTATTGGTAATAATTAATTCTGGTATTTCTGTCGGGTTGTACCCTTGTTCCTCGTATATTTTATAGAAGACATCAAATGCATAAGCAAGAATATGTCCTGAACCCATACACGGCTCAAAAAACTTAATTTCTTCAATACTTTTGGCTTGTCTTTTTTGAACTTGCTCTAAATAAGCTGGTTTAATGTAAAATTCTAGTTCCGCAGTAACTTTTGTAGCAGGGTTTATTTCAGACCACACTTGCCCAAGTGTATTATCTACCATGTACTGCACAATCCATTTTGGGGTAAACAATTGTGAAGCTGGGGCTAAATCTTCTTTTTTATAAACCTTTTTAGAACTGATTAGTTCTTCGTTTTTTTCAGAAATATAAAACTGATACAACCAACCGATGATTTCTACTTCAGCACAATCTTCAATGGTCATTCCATCACGAATGTCCTGAACAATCGAAAGCTCTGAAGTTAAATCATCTGGTAGTAAAAGTTCCGTATAATCATTGATACGTTCAAATAAAAACGGAAAGACTTTATTCAAATGATTACACGCCCCAATCAATAAATCCTTATATGCTTCGTTTTGAGCATTACTACTTGGTATTTTGCCATCTAGTAAATCAAATATGCGCTGTTTGTTTACCGATAATTCTTCTGGGATAGTTCCTTGTTTGGCTTCATCCAGCAATTCAGGTAATGTATATCCGTCTTTTGGGGTTACTACACGAATACCAATAGGTTGATAGTCATTCGCATCCATAAAACGCAAAGCCATAAAGCGGTTGAACCATGTATAAGTTACCTTATCAATGATTTGTTCCTTAGATGATTTAGTGATTGCTTCCCGCAATTTAGTAAGCTGTGTGCTTTTCTCACGAAGCTCTGGTGTGTCGGTATTTAATACATATTCTAACTTGGCTGTCACTTGCTCTAATAGCTTAATACGAGCTTGCTGAGCGAACTTTTTTAGTGCGTTGGTATTCATTATAAGGATATTCTTCTGGATTCGTTAATTTGCTCTAAAAGCGCTTTTTTTAGTACTTCTACATAATCATTTACATCTTCTTCCGTTCGTAGTTCTGTTTTAGAGAAAGGAACTTTAATAGATGTTCTTCTAATATAATGTGGTGTTGGTTCATTTACTACTTCCCCACCATCACCACCTTCAACAACTATTACAGGTGCAGCTAAACGCATCATCTCATTCAGTTGCTTTGGTAATAAACTGTCTAAAGTTTTAGACTTCACATCTCGTATTACCGCTATATAACGTTGGGTTTGTAGTTTTGTAATTTCTTCCTGAAATGGTAGCACGATCTTGTTTTGATGAGAAGATTCGAGTGCATTATATTCCTCTTTACTTTTAATATCAGCAATAGCATGTTCAATAGCTGTAATGGCTTTCTTTTTTTCTTCCTCAATTCGAGCTAACACTTTTTGTGTTAATTCATCTTGTGCCGCTTTTGCATCTTTAATCTGGCTACCTTGATACGGTTTAGGGTTCGCCAACAATGCTTTCAAGATTGCAAATTCTTCCCCTTCAATATAATCAATATTAGAAACATCACCATTTACAAACGAACGGATTCCTTCATAAATTTTGACCTGATCGCCATTCATAAAGCGTTTTATTGGGTCTATTACATCTTCTTTAGTGTCTAATAAAGTATCTTCAAAATCTTTTAAGTTGGTTAAGAAATAAGCATATTCTTTAGTACTTAATCGCTCCAAAGTAGTACTGAACTCTTCTATATTTTTTAGAAATGGGAATTGGCTTTTACGAACTAATAATTGTTTGACTTCATCATGTAATTGTTTGATCTTTTGTTTAAAAGCAGTAGCTACTTCCTTAGCATCATTATAGGAACAACTTTCATCAAAGGCTTCGGCATACGCTTGTTTTAAATCCTTAACCAGCTTAGGATCTATAACCGTTTGTGGCTCTAGTAAAGTATTTCCATGGTTAGATGAGTTAAGTAATGCATTGATTACACTATCATTTTCCAATGTATTACTACCATCTTTAAACTCTATCTTCCCTCGCTTGTATAGCTTAGCCACGATGGTCCAAATAGCATTGGGATACCAACCGTAAGGTCTTTTAGAAAAATGCGTTTTAACGTCATTTAAAGAGGTTCTATCAGATTGTTTTTTTCTGCGATTAATAAGATTTAATACCTCAGATTCTGCCTCAGATATTGTTTCGTCGTCCGTACCAAATAAATCATCCTGCGGTGTTTTAACAGTTATTTTTACCGTATCCTCACTATATTGCATAGCACCAATCATTCGTAAACTGGAATAAACAGATTTAATCAAATTTTGAAATCCGTTGATAACATGAGTCTTACCATCGGTAGTTTGACTCATTTCTTGTTTAGCTCCATTCAAGAAAATAGTAGCCGAGGATAAACCTTTGTTAGCTAATAAAATCAGATTCCTTCTTCTTTCGACATTCAGTTGGCTTTTCTCTTGAAGAATTCGTTTTACTTCTACTCTGTTTGAGGTAGATTGGTTTTGTTTAACATACCTGTCGGTTCTCAAATACATCCGTAAATCCCTCATAAACAAGGCATCAGATGGCAATACCAATTTCATACTTGAACTACCCATCGTTTGAGATTGAATGAACAATTCGTTACCATGATCAGGATAGTTTTCAGTAATAATCTCAATTTCTAGTTCTTTTTCTTTTCCAAGGGTAATTCCATCAATTTTACTCACAAAATCGTAATCTTGCTTGTTATCAAGATTTTTAATTTTGTTATCTCTTATAATTTCATCAAAAAGCAGGTCTTTTAGTAATTGTGTTATGATCTGATCATCAATATCTGTGGCTTTAATTTCTTGCTCGACATCTTTTTCATCATCTGTGAGGAATTCATAGACTTCGCCATTTCGTTGTACATAGCTTTGAAGTTCCAAAAGATTTAATGCTTCATCAATGTTTTGGTCATGAACTTTTAGATCGACATTTACGTCCTCAATCATCAACACCGAAATATTTCTTTTAGTAGTTTTGAAATTTCCGTAGTATTTCACTAAAAATAAGGTCTTTAAAACCTTTTTGGCAAAATCATTGTCTAAATTTCTTTCTGCAAGGATGATCGAGCTTTGTATTTCACCACGTAATTCATTGCGAATACCATCAAACATCATATCAAAACTGACAATAGCACTATCACTTTTCTGTTCAATGTTTTGAATCACCTGTTGGAAAACCCCTAACATTGATCGTTCCCCTACGGAAGCATGTTTACCTTGGAAAGCATTGTGCGTAGAAAGTGCTCTACGGCATTGTTGAAATAGGTCAAATTGGTATGGTGCGAATGGATACTTATTAGCAAAATCGGTTTCACTTTTATACCCTTTGAACTGGACACCAGCATCAGAAAAACTTAGTAATGTTTCAAGATGTGCCTTGTCTTTTTTATAGGTCGCGACTAATTCTTTTTGTGCATTGTCGTCTTTCTTTAATAAACGTTTCTCGATTACTTCGTCAACATTAGCAGAAGTAAGTGGAATTTTAATACTGAATCGAGCCTGAATTCTAGAAAAGTCATTTTGTTGACTTTTGTTCATATCACCTACAACCTTTTCCATATCTTCCTGAGATGTTACTAATATCCACGAATGACCTTTGGTTCTTGTGGCTAATGTTTCGGCAACAGTTTGCAAGTTTAGCATTAACTTGGTGTTGTCACTAATATACTGCCCTACTTCATCTACAAAGAAATTCAATCGAAAGCCAGCAGGTTTCATTTTAATATATTCCTGAACCTTTTCACAGAAATCTTCAATAGATTGCTTTTGTCTGTCTTCGATATCGTCAAGAATAGTATCATATTTAGAAGCATCTGTGTTATTCATTTCACCTAATACTGATGCAACATCGTCTGTTACCATCGGGTCAAAATAATCACTACGAGCTTCTTCCCAACTTAGTCTATTTTTTGACTTGATTTTGGTTTTGAATTCTTCGTACTTATCTTGTTTATCCAACCACATTTCAAACTCTGCAACGTGTGGTTGAAAACCATAATACCCTAAGTGATCAAAAAACACCTTGTAAAATACCGATAAAATAGCATTTTCATCCGCTTTACTAGTAATCTGTGCTTGTTGGTCAATGTTAAATAAAATCGATTCAGATGGGATTCTGGTAGTCGACATTACATCACCTTTAAGCATCTCATCATCCTCTATTTTTTCAGCAAACAATTCACCACTCTTATAGCCATCGAACTCTTTGTTTTCAATAACGTAAGATAGAATCTTTAGTAAATGCGATTTACCCGAACCAAAGAAACCAGAGATCCATACACCATTTGCAATACCATTGTTGTTGTAGGCATGGAAGAAATCTCTAATTTTTTTTGAAATTTCTTTAGTTACTACGTATTCTGCAACTTCGTCTGAGATGTGTTCACGATCATCTGCCTTGATTACTGTCTCAATAGGTCTATTTATATCCTTTAAAAATAAATCTTTAATTATCATGTTTTTGCTTCTATTTTGTCAATATTAAATGCTCTATAGTAATTATCATCTTTGAGTAAGCCAAATAAGTTCAAAGTGTGACCGTTGTAATCACCTGGAAAAAATGTAACTGTAGGTGCTTCTTTTGCAATATTCTGTAAATTATTCAAAACGTTGTGTGAACGAATATAAGGAAATACCCTGCCAATTCCCGTTAGGAAGTAAACTTTTGCATTCCCATTTTCAATCTTCTCTCTAATTTTAGGCATCAAAACATCATGTATATTCAATGTTGATTGAAGTGCCCTTAAAAACTTTTCCTTAGATTTAGCTTTTTCTACTTTAAACATTCGTTCCATACCCCCTTTATCTTCCAATATTTCACAAACAATATCATATAGGTTGATTTCTAAAACGCTAACAGCTGATGACTCTAGTTTAGTAATCAATAGCTTAATATTTTCTTCAACAGTTAATTCTTGCTTAGCATTATAAGCCGAAATAAAGAAAGGTATTTCCCCACCCAAAGCTTCTTTTTTCAAAAATCGTTGTGACGATATTACCTTATATAAATGGTTAAATTTCACCGTAATGTCTTCCATACTTATTTTCTAATAGTTGTAATATCCATATCGCTCATAAATAAAATCTTAAACCACTTTGTATTATCTGTCGCAAAAGCATCTATAACCTTTCTATCAATAATTTGAGGTTGAATTACCTTATTTTTAATGGAATTAATTATTCCAGCTTGTTCTAAAATCTTAAAAGTCACCTGTTTTATTTTATTCTCTGTCAATTGTGTCAACATATCCATCTCTGGATGTAGGTCCAATTTCCTTCGGTAAAAAGAGATGTAATCGCCCTCAGTTATTTGATAATCAAAAACTAGTATCTTCTCTCGCAACACCTCTACAACAAAATCCCTAATAAACAAATAGGTTTTACATACTGATAGAAAGGCTATCTGTTTTTGTGATAAAAAATCACCATTAATCAGAATTTCTACTTGATTACTAGTAAGGTTAGATATTCTTCTATTAAACTCTGAAAGCAGCCTTTTTCCAGTAGCAGCCTTGCCACCACCTAATTCATTGATATAATCTATTTTTCTTTCCTCTACCAAAGCTTTCGCAACGACAATCATCTCATTCATTCTAAGTGATGATGCAGTAAAGGAAAATATATATTTTTCATTATCCATCATTCCTTAATTTGTCAGTTCTTTAGTAGGAATATCTAATAGCTTACTCATTTTTAGTAGATGTTTTTTACTTGGTATGCTTTTCTCTTTCACCCAATTACTTACTGTCACTTCACTTACACCTAATTTTAATGCTAGCCATTTTTGCTTGATCCCTTTCGATTTTATTAGCTCTTTCAACATCATCAGTTTAAAAAAAATTAAAGTTTGTCTTTCCTCAAATTTAATATTTAAACTGAATAAATTGCATATTGAATAAGAAAATATTCATGAATCTAAAAAAGAGGTAAATGATGTACTTATTTAGCTACTTAATAATCGGAAAAATAGTTAAATAGCTATTCCGATAATTTAAGAACTTGAAGCCAATCAGCAGCAGTAGAAAATAACTACCATTTTACCAAAGAAACATTTGTTTTAGGTCATTACCTATACCCACTTTTAGTGATATTACAATTTTTGACAATAGGTCTTAATGAGATTTTTTAGTGAATGTTAATAATTATAAATTATTTTGTTTTACGATTTTCCTCAATAGTTTAGTTTTTTTTCAACGATTATTCATCTACTCACGAGAATCTTAGAGATTTAAATCAGAAACAGCAGATTTCGTAGTGAATTTTTAAAATCGTTTTGTGGTAAGACATTCAATAAAAATAGAATTCTTTTAACTTTCAAGCTAATTAATATTTTTAAACTTTATTTATTAGAAAATGGAATCCTTTAATATAATAATAAGACATTACTACCCACTTCGCTTTGGGCTACGGTGGGTGAATTGTTCCATTTATTAATCTGATTTTTACTTTAAAACTTATTCATTTGTTAATACAATCATTGGATCACGTATTTATATAAAAATTAAATATCACTACCCAATTCGCTTGGTGCTGCGGTGGGTGAAGCGATAAATATTCATTTTAAAGCATTAAGAAATTATAAAACACAGTATATGTATCTATAAAAGATCTATTAGAGGTGATTTAATTATCATTATATGTTGCCTACTCCCTAAGTTAACATTGTTCAATTGTCTTAAATGATTATAACATATTAGCTCACTTAAAGTAGATTAAAGTAAATAGATTTACTTATCATTATATGTTGCCTACTTTCTCTCTAAATCCCTGCTGCCATTGAATAAGTAAAAATAAACTATAGAGATTCCTAATAAAGTGCCTAGCTATTAAAGTGAAGCCTAGGGAACCAATGTGTGGTGCAAACTTTCTTAAACAAAAACAAATCCTTTTAAATAGATGTGTAAAAACTTCTCAAAAAAATAAACAAAACACCTTAACATTTGTATAAACATTGATTCAAGCAAATAGACTAGTCACAATAGGTATGTTTAATTGCAATAAAAATATGAAACAATGAAAATATGAAAAAAGTAATAATTCCAACAAGCATAAACATTGCAATCGATGCCATTGATTTTGATAAAAAAAGATTTTACTGGCAAGCAAAATTATTAGTATCCGCAATTTATCGACAATTTTTACTAGATAAAGATAATGTAGATTTTCGTAATCCGAAGCCATTCCCAACTACATTTTTTGAGGCACTGTCTACTTCGAACGGTGACTTGCGACAAGTTAAGCGTGGTATAGAAGATGCTAAAATATTAATAACGAACGGAAGCTATTCTACAGGATCAAAAATTACAGCTGCGTTCTGCAAATCATATGTTTTAAGTGCCCATTTGATATATAATCACCCAGTTCATTTTACACAATTTGAAGGTATCACTAGAACAGATGATAGAGTGGCATTCACAGAAATTAAAAAAGACTTGAAAATGGTGACCGTAGACGATGCTGTATTCAATTATATACCAAAATTAGTTGAAAAAGAAATAGCTAAAATCAAAATAGGTACAAACATCACTAGGAATATGATTACAATCAAAATTAATGGTGACGAAATTAATAAGCATAGATCCTGTTGGTTAGCGGTTGCAAACCGAAAAAATGTGGGACTTATTGAGTGTAAAAACAATTTCTATTTAGAACCAGTATTAAGTTTTATGGCTAAGAAAAGAATAGAACTTGAGATGTGCTATACATTCAGCATTGAAAATATTAGATGTGAAAATTTTTATGCGTCAAGAAACTCAACCAATAATAGACTAGATCACAACCTTACTGGTCTGAAGAGGGAATTATTCAAATACATCTTGCTTGATGGCAAAAAAACTACTGAAATTGATATCAAGAACGCACAATTTGCCATACTGTCTAATATAAGCACTTTTAAACTCGATGATAATTTTATAGAAAATGCTCAGAACGGCACTTTATACGAATACATACAGATAGAAATGAAAATGAGTCGGGATGAAGCAAAACAATACATGATGATTGCCCTCTTTGGCGAGGTACGATCTCATCCCAAAAAACTCAAAACACTATTTCCAAAGACAATGAAGTCAATAAGTGATTATAAAAATGAAAATGGATATAAGAGTTTTTCAATTTTATTACAAAAGGCTGAAAGCAAATTAATGATAGATGGTGTTTATAATTTACTTTATAAAAATAAAATCCCAACTTTACCAATTCACGACAGTATGCGTGTAAAAGCATGTGATTATGATACAGCGAAACAAATTATGATTGATTTCTTTAATAGAAAGAATTTTAAATGCGAATTGAAATCGAAATAGAGCTAAATAAATTAGTGTCCTTTTAAAACCCTTATAACAACAATACTATATTAGAAAGAAAGAAAGAGTAGAAAACAATAATTCTCTACTCTTTATTTTTTGTAATTGAAATACATACTAATTAAAATAATTACCTTATTCCAATACTCAAGATTGACAAAAGCTACTGTTGTCCCTCTGCAACAACATCGAATTTATTTGATAACTGAAATTTGGTGTCGAAATCTTGTATATAAATCACTTCTTGCTCGTCTCTGCCGTTGAAATAAGCAATTAATGAGTTTTTAGAAACAGTTCGAACAACAATATTTGATTTAATTTTTAAATTTTTATTATAATCAAAAGCGAAAAAATCTGCAACGTTTTTGTCTAATGACCAGCTAAATCTAAAATTATTACTTTTTATTTCTTTTAAGCTACAGCCTCTGTAGATAGTCACTGTTTCTGGTAAATTTTCGAAAAAAATTCTTTCCTCTTCCGACATTATCTATTTTCTAGAAGGTCTCTCACTAAGAAAAAAAGATAATATATAGTCATACTCATTTACATGTATATAACCGCTCGTGAAGCTGAAACCAACAAATGTCCAGTAATCTTTATCAGACATCTCAAGTTGAAATATTTCTATTATTTTGAATATTTCTTTTCTACCTAAATAAGTCAAAAACAAATCCCACTCAATTATATTTTTATTTTCAATATTTTCCCTAATAAAAAAATATAAATGCTCGTCCATCAAAATTAGTGCAGATTTCGTATCAATTTGACCATTTAGATAGGGAACAGTCACCTTTTCCCAGATCGGATTTAAATTGAAATTAGCGAACGTAAGATTATACACTTGTTCAAAATATTCTGTTCCAAATAGTACCGTATTATTTAAAATTTCCCGAATTTTTGAATATTCTAGTAGTAATTTACAATCTATTTTCTCTATTTTTTTCATGTTATTCATAGTTTAGCCCCCGATAAGTTCGGAGTGTTATTTTAAATTTCAAACTTATATATTTGAAACATGAAATACAAGAAATGGACTTTAGATCAGAAG
>NZ_JAXCIA010000037.1:0-28535 GCF_035985025.1 Flavobacterium sp. PL11 | reverse complement strand
GGGAAAAGAATTTATTTTCTTTTCTCTCTTTCTGTAAAAATTTAATATACTTGCAACTCTTTTCTCAAAAGTTGCATTTATAAGTTGAATTCAAGCTACATTAAATCCGTTTGTTTCAATTTTTACCTTCTTAACGATATCTTTAATAAAGGTATCAAAAAATTTGGGCACCGTTTGCGCTGGTATTTCGATACTTTTATTCTTTAAAAAAGGTTTTAACTTATTGCTATTTATATCTTTTAATCGATATAAATTTTTATCAACAATCAGCCAAGCGGGATCGTTAAGAATAATAACAACAAAGTGGTCTGAAGGTAAAAATAGTCTGTCCTGTTCTTGTAAAGAAAGTGTATAATTAATTCCAATATCATGCTTGACAAAGCTTAATTTGGCTTCTAAAATTGACTTTTCAGAATAAATTTTACATTTTTCAAAATTCTTGTCTGCATCTAAATTTAAACTTAAAGGGAAATTATTTGCTTCTACTATGTCTAGGAAAAGGTTAAGCTTAAGTTCTATAAAAAGTTTTAATGCAAAAGCTATTTTTTTATCTTGAAGTAAATCTTCAATATTTTTAGCCTTGCTTTTAGAGGCAAACTTTTTAAATAACGCACTTGGTTTTAAAATTTCGCAAATTGCTAATAGCTGCGACGTGTTTTGATCTAAATTTGCTTTTTTAATACCTAAACTTTCTAACACTTCTGGTACCGCTTTCTTATCTAGATAACCTTTATAACTTCCTTTTATCACAACAAAAGCTGTAGGTAAGTAATAATTTAATTTGCTATCCAAAGTAATATCAAAGCAGAAAAAATAGGGATTTGACGTTTGCACAAGTATTTATAAAAATTTAAAAAGAGAGAGAAAAGAATAGAATAACACTTATTATTTAGAATTGTAATGTCCTAATGCAATTGAAATACTTATTTAAAACAAACCGGAATAATTTCTCCTTTGGCTAGACAATATTTTTCTACTAATTTAGGGTCAATTTTATTGGTATAATCTTCTTCAATTACTTTAAAACCTATACTACGTAATTTGTCAAAATAGTCACGGCCATAAATACGAACATGATCATACTGACCAAAAATCTTAGCGCGTTCTTTCTGATCCGTGATGGTATCGTCAGCAAATGTGTTTTCTCTTGATAAATCTTGAGGAATTTGTAGAATTGCCATTCCACCTGGTTTTAAAACCCGATATAATTCCTGCATAGCTTTAGTATCATCTGGAATATGTTCTAAAACGTGATTACAAAGAATGATGTCATATTGATTATCCTCAAAAGGTAGATTACAAATATCAGCTTTTACATCGGCAAGAGGCGAAAACAAATCGGTTGTGGTATAATCTAGATTTTTCTGATTTCTGAATAACTTATAAAAAGCTTGCTCGGGAGCAAAGTGTAATACTTTTTTAGGTGTAGTAAAAAAATCAGTTTGTTCATTTAGGTACAGCCATAATAAACGGTGTCTTTCTAAAGAGAGCGTACTTGGCGAAAGCACATTGTTTCTTTGGGTCTCATATCCATAAGGCAACATCGATTTAAAACTTTTCCCATCAATAGGATCAGTAAACTTATCCCCTTTTAAAGAAAATGCGATAATAGGACGCGCGATATAACTTAAACGAATAAGTAATGGACGCGGAATGGTATTTAGAATTAGTTTGAACGTGGATTTCATAGGGTAAATTTAAACACAGATTTCACAAATTTTCACAGATGTTATTATAAAATAATTGTTTTGTATTTTAAGCTGCCTTCTCCAGGATTGAGCAAAAGACTAATTTTGTTTTTTGATGCGGCAAGATAATTTAATGTTTGTTTGATAGCACTATTGGTTAATTCAGGGATGGTTTTTACTTAAAATATGATTTTGTCATAAACAACAAAATCAGCTATGTACTTTCTGAATAGAATAATATCTTTATGAAATCGCGTATAATTTTCTCTTTTAAAAGGTGTAAAATTTAGTTTCAGTTCATTTTCTAAAGCTTCTTTACAAACGATATCACTATAGCCTTTGCTTAAAATAGTATCTACTTTCTTTCAAATACCAATAATCGAATAAGACTCTTTATTTAGATAGACATTAACCATATTTATGTGTTATTTGTAAAAATCTGATAGACTATAGATTAAAAAAAATTCGTGTAATTTACGTCTAAACTTATATTGAAAAAGGAACTTTTCTAAACTCATCCTCTTCATTGCTTACAATTCCCAATGCTTTATATACATAGGCAAAAGTGGATAAAATTTCTGGTTTACCATCAATGATAGCTACGTCATGTTCAAAGTGTGCACTCGGTTTTCCATCAGCTGTTGTTATTGTCCAGCCGTCTTTATGCTGTTTTATATTTCTTGTTCCAAGATTAATCATCGGTTCGATTGCTACAACCATGCCCTCAACGAAAAGCTTACCTCTTCCTTTTTTACCATAGTTTGGCATTTCTGGATCTTCGTGCATTTTCTGTCCTACTCCATGTCCCACTAATTCCCTAACGACACCATATCCCCTAGCTTCTGTATATTTTTGAATAGCGTTCCCAACATCTTCTACACGGTTTCCTATTTTGAATTCCCGTATCCCCACGTATAAAGATTCTTTTGTAATTTGTAATAATTTCTTAGTTTCTGGAGCAACTTCGCCAATTTCGAATGAGTACGCATGATCCCCGTGATAGCCGTTTTTATAAGCGCCACAGTCCACAGAAATCACATCGCCACTTTCTAATGGCTTATTATTTGGAATTCCATGTACTACCTGTGAGTTTGGACTCATACATAATGAATTTGGAAATCCATATAAACCTAAAAAACTGGGAACCGCTCCATGATCACGAATAAATTCCTCAGCTAATTTATCTAAGTATAAAGTGGTAACGCCTTCCTTAATTTCAGAAGCTACCATGCCTAATGTTTGTGATACAATCAATGCACTTTCTCGCATTAATTCTATTTCCTCACGTGATTTTACAATAATCATAATTTTGATTTTTCAGTTTGCAAAAATACAATTTTATAATTATTATTTTCAGTTTGATTTTGTATTCTTAAAAAGTTCATTGTATATCAAAAGATCAAATTCTGTTTAATATATCACAACTGATATGGAAACAAACGCTTTAGTAAAATTTTAATGGCTTTAGGTCTAAATCACCAAAATAGAACATTACGTTTATTTTAAATCTCTTGAAGTTGAAGAACCCTTTGGCTTTTACTAGAACGGATTGAATCCTGCCATTTAAGTTCTCGTGTTTACCGCTTGTGGTTTCTGTAATTATTGCATTTTCGATTCCTTTTGCGTGTCTTTTAAAGGTTTCTACTACTTGGTTTACATGCTTTAAATTCTTTTTGGGCGTTTCTTCAAGCCAAATTTTAAAAAGCTGTAATTTATACGATCAGTGATTATGACTAAATATAGTTATAAAATTCTCTCTAATTACCCATGCCTCTGATGTTTTTAAATTTATTTTAGTCATTTGCTCAAATATTTTTTGTTGATTTTCGGTTCTATTTTCTTCATTTTTCATCACGGAATATTTTTGCTTTATAATTATGTGGTTCTCTTTTATTTCACTTTTTCTAGTTTTATCAATGGCTTCTGATAACTTTTTTACCAGATGAAATTTACCGTGAACTAGTAGTGCAGGAGGTGCTATTTCCGTCATTACATTCATAAATGGTTTCCACATATCAAAATTAACAAGCTTGATTTGTAGTGGTTTTTCTTCTTCGTTTAATTCAAAAAAAAGTGTCTTAACGCTTTTTTCTTTTCGTCCTTCAACTAAATTCAAAACGCATTCTTTATCGCTATCAATTAAAATGGTAGCATATTCGTGTCCAGGTTTATATGCCTTTTCATCCAAGCTAACATTCTAGTGTCAGTAATAAAACCCCTGTGTTCCAATGCCTTTTCTACTGCATCTTCCATAATACTTCTAATAATATAAGTCGTAGTTTTTAATAAGTTAGCTACCGTATCTTGGACGCGAACTCTTTGACAATGCAAAATAGCTTGCTGGCTAAATTTATTGGTATAACTCCTTGATTTGGGTGCGAAAGGAATGTCTATAGTAGTAACTTTTCCTTGTGAATTCACATAGCGTGGAAGGCAACAATGAAGGTAACACTGATATTCAAACCAATTCAAGTGTTGCCATTTTCTTTTCGGCGCATGGTCATAAATTGGAAAATCTACACCTTCTAATTAAAAAATTTGGGGAGATAATTAAGATAAATATCAATTAGCTTTTTTGATTCATTGGTTTCAACGTTTTATACTTCAAAATCATTTCCAATACCTAATAAAATTTTTAATAATTCAGAAAAGTCCATTTTTTTTTAAATAATTTAACCATTAAATATTTACCCTAGCCAAATTTTTTTAATTATAGTAGGAGACAAAGTTAAGTTTAAAACTTGACTTTGTTGTCCTCTCACACCACCGTATGTACTTACGTGTACGGCGGTTTCCTTAAAGTGGTTTACAAAATAACTTCTGATAATTAGATGTTAGACTATAAAAACCTTGTTCTAAAAACCAGTTATTATTCATTCCTATATTTGATGCAGGACTGTTAGACAATTGCCACCACCCTTTTCCGCTTAATGCCAATCGCCAACACAAAGTCTTTTCTACTTTTAGCTTTTACAAAAATCTGACTACTCCAATGGCTCGTTTGCATTGTTTTAATCTAAAACATTTGAGCCGTCTGCGTAGCCATCCTTGCGTAACAACTATTAATTCTTTCAAGATCTGCTCACCACTGACACCTCTTTTTCGATGAGTTATCATTTTGAGTTTGTCTTTCAGACGTTGTTCACTTGATTTAATTAAACCCAATTTACCACCACCCAATAAACTATATCCTAAAAAGTTCACCTTATAGCACGGTTTTATACCGCTCTTTTCTCGGTTTAATTTTAGTTTCATCTTGTTTTCTATAAATTCTATCACGCTGGCTTGTACTCTTTCGGCACTTTTCTAACTGCTTACAAGTATTTGTGCATCATCGGCATAGCGAACAAAATTTAAACCTCTACGGCTTAACTCTTGATCTAATTCATCTAAAACAATGTTGGATAATAATGGACTTAAAGGACTTCCTTGCGGAGTGCCTTTTGTCCGTTGTTCTTGAAGTCCATCGGTTAGAATGTCCGTTTTTAGAATCTTTAAAATAAGCCGAAAAAGGGGCTTGTCTCCTATTCTAGTACCCAATAGCCACATCAATCTTTGGTGATTTACCTCGTCAAAGAATTTGGCTAAGTCTAAATCTACTGCCTTGGTTTTGCCTAATTTGACAAACTTACAAGCCTGTCGCAGAGCTTGATGTGCATTGCGTTTGGGACGGAATCCGTAACTGTTGGGCGAGAACTTGGGATCAAATATGGGTTGCAATACTTGGCTAATGGCTTGTTGCACTACTCGGTCTTTGACCGTGGGGATGCCCAATTGGCGAAATCCGCCTGTGGGTTTTGGGATTTGGATCCCTTTAACGGTTTGCGGCTTATAGATTTCTTGTTGTAGTTCCATTTGAAGGTCTTGGTAATGCTCGGCAAACCAAGCTCCAAAGTCTTTTACACTCATTTTATCTACTCCTGCACTCCCGCCATTGCTTCTTACCTGCTTATAGGCTTTTTGCAAATTACTGAAACTTATAACTTGTTTCCGTAAATTTGTCATCTGATTTCGTTCTTCCTTGCATATAGAAAGCCACTCAGGATTTACCTTTCCGCTGCTTTGATACCATACGGGTGTCGATACAGCGAAAAGGTCGCTGCTAAGAAAACATTCTTCCTGTCCCGCAGGATTCATCTGATTCTTCAACTGTTTTCTATCCTTTTCCATTGTCTTTTACTATTAAAAAAAAACACCTCAGCTTTAAGGATTCGGCCCTTCGCTCCACATTCATTACAAATGCTTCTTCACTACTATGGCTTCGGCTGACTTCTACAATAACACTTTGCCTAAACAGTTCACTCGTCTCAGCCTCGGTTAACTATTGCAGAGCTCCTACGGTAAACTCATATCTCTTTCACTATATCTGACATAATTTACTACCTCTGTTTACGTCCAACTATTGGGCTTTGCGATCTAATGCCCACTAAACCAAAGAGTAAGCCTTGTATTATGTTTCTGTTCGTTCAGTCACTTGGATCAAGGAAGCTATTGCTATCGCAATAATCTTCAGATTCTTACTCACGAAAAGGCACCCTTGCTCTTGACTAACGATTCCCATTGGCAGGCTCGTTCGGGACTTGCACACTATAGATATATGGTATGCGTAGCGCACAAAAGAATAAACAGTTACCATCCTCAGTACACTTGTTTTATTTTAAGAGATTGACCATTTAAGAGACATAATAGTGTTCATTTATTTAACAGATTTTTTTAACGTAAAAATAAAGACATTGGAATAGTATGTCTTTTTAAACACTCCTTAATAGCACTTGACTAACACGTATTCACTCAAGCACCTATTTACAAAAACAGCGTTTTTATAGTAATTCAACACGTTTTACATTAAGGTTCGTCAAACGATTCGATATTTATAGAAATCATTTCTGAACGACTGTTTAAGTTAATATAATCCTGTTCTTAAAAAAGCTAGCCCTACCTTATAAAAAACAATAAGGCTGTCTTTTGTATGAGATAAACCATGCTTGTTTAACAATTTTAAATTAGATTAAATATAATAATAAGTAAAAGAATAAATATAAAAACAAATAATATGAGATTAGATAACGACAAATATTTTTTTTCAAATATGAAGTTGAAATATTTTTTATAATTTCATTTATGAACTTACTTATTCTAAAAACAATATGCTCAACTTAAATAAAATAATAAAAAAAAATTAGTCAAGGAAAATAGGGAAAATCATCAACCTAAATGAAAAAAATTGAGCTACCGTACACTAATCGTACAAATATAGATATAAAAAAAACCGCAAATAACTAATAATTAGTTATTTACGGTTTTTCTTTGTACTCAGAGCGGGACTTGAACCCGCACGAACATTGCTGTTCACTGGATTTTAAGTCCAGCGTGTCTACCAATTTCACCATCCGAGCATTATGTAGTATGGAGCGAAAAACGGGGCTCGAACCCGCGACCTCGACCTTGGCAAGGTCGCGCTCTACCAACTGAGCTATTTTCGCATTATTTTCAACTATAACTCGTAGACCTTGATTCGCCGTGGCGCAATCGAGCTCTACCGAATGAGCTATTTTTGCATTTTGAATTCTTGAAAAGAACTGCGATACTTGTTCTGTATTGCGGTGGCAAATTTAGCACTTTTATTGAGTTACACAAGCGTTTTTTATAAAAAATTTTAATAAAAAAGTTAATCTTCTGATAACGAGATTCTTTTTAAACAAATAAAATTATTTTCTACTCAGCATTCTTTTAATTTCATTTAGCTTCATCAATGCCTCCATAGGAGTTATGGTATTGATATCTAAATTTAATATCTCTTCTTTAATTTCTTCTAACAACGGATCGTCTAGATTGAAAAAACTCATTTGCATCTCGTCCTTAGCTGCTTTAATTCCGTTTAGTGCATCACTAGAATGATTCTTCTCTAGTTTTTTCAAAAGCTTCTGTGCTTTCAAAATAACAATTTGAGGCATTCCAGCCATTTTTGCTACATGTATTCCAAAACTATGCGCGCTTCCTCCTTGAACTAATTTTCTAATAAATAAAACGGTATCTTTTAATTCCTTAACGGCGACATTATAATTTTTAATTCTGGGTAATGATTCGCTCATTTCATTTAATTCGTGATAATGCGTTGCAAAAAGAGTTTTGGGCTTTGATGGATGCTCGTGCAAAAATTCGGCAATAGCCCAAGCGATTGAAATTCCGTCATAAGTACTTGTTCCACGTCCGATTTCATCCAATAGTACTAAACTACGATCAGAAATATTATTTAAGATAGAAGCTGTCTCGTTCATTTCAACCATAAAAGTAGATTCTCCCATCGAAATGTTATCACTCGCTCCTACTCTAGTAAAAATTTTATCAACTATTCCCATTCTAACGCTTTCTGCAGGGACAAAGCATCCCATTTGCGCAAGCAATACAATTAAAGCCGTTTGACGTAGAATAGCTGATTTTCCAGACATATTTGGACCTGTGATCATAATTAATTGTTGTGTTTCCCTATCTAAGA
Source organism: Flavobacterium sp. PL11 (assembly GCF_035985025.1). Lineage (NCBI taxonomy): Bacteria > Pseudomonadati > Bacteroidota > Flavobacteriia > Flavobacteriales > Flavobacteriaceae > Flavobacterium > Flavobacterium sp. PL11. The sequence goes on along the minus strand of NZ_JAXCIA010000037.1, from coordinate 20,351 downwards.
AAACATCATTAGCTATATAAGGCATTCCAACAGGCAATTGTTTTTCGATAACAGGATGTCTTCCGTTTTTAATGTCTAGTTCAAATGTTTCATCTAATTCTGGGCAAACATATTTATTTTCAATTGCTAATTGTGTGAAAGAGCATAGACAATCCAACTGCGCTATTAAATTAGCATTCATCTGGACTGGCTTTATATAAGTGGCAATCCAGCTCACTAATTGCTCAAATAACTCTACCTCTATTTTATAAATTTTTTCCTCCGCACCTAGTATTTTAGTTTCATATTCCTTTAATTCCTCTGTAATATAGCGCTCCGCATTAACTAAGGTTTGCTTTCTAATCCATTCTGTTGGCACCTTATCTTTATGCATGTTTCGCACTTCAATATAGTAACCAAAAACATTATTAAATGAAATTTTTAATGAAGAAATTCCTGTGGCTTGCGATTCTCGTTTTTCTATTGCGTCGAGAAATTCCTTACCTGATGTGGAAATAGCTCTTAAATCATCTAATTCTGCATGAACTCCTTTAGCAATGGCATTCCCTTTGGCAACCGTCACAGGAGCATTCTGATTTAAAACTGTTTTTATCTTTTCACGTAATAACTCACAACTATGCATATTATCGCCAATTACCTTTACCGCTTCTTGTGGACTTGCTAGCGCCAAAGTTTTAATAGGTATAATTGCATCAAGAGATTCTTTTAAGTTTATTATTTCCCTTGGCGATACTTTTCCAGCGGCAATTTTAGAAATCAAACGTTCCAAATCAGAGATTTGCTTGATTTGATTTTGTATGTTTTTTAAAATTTTCTGATTCTCTTTTAGGTAAGAAACCACTTCATGCCGACCTCTAATTTTATTAGCGTCTTTTAATGGTAGTGCTAACCATCTTTTTAATAAACGTCCACCCATTGGCGAAAGCGTTTTATCAATAACATCCAGCAGTGTAACGGCATTAGGATTATAACTGTGATACAATTCAAGATTGCGAATAGTAAACCTGTCCATCCACACATAAGCATCTTCAGCTATACGTTGTATGCTTGTGATGTGCTGCACTTTATTGTGTTGCGTTTCTGATAAATAATATAATATTGCACCAGATGCAATTATTCCCTCCTTCAATTCTTCTATGCCAAAACCTTTTAAAGATATGGTTTGAAAATGTTTAGTTAAGGTTTCAAATGCATAATCTTCTTTATATATCCAGTCTTCGAGATAAAAACTATGGTAATCATCACCAAAGATTTCCCTAAATTCACTTTTGCAATTTTTAGGAATTAAAACCTCGCTAGGATTAAAGTTTTGTAGCAATTTATCAATATATTCAGCATTACCTTGAGAACTCAAGAATTCACCAGTTGAAACATCAAGAAAAGAAATACCAATAGATTTATTATTAAAATAAATTGAAGCTAAAAAATTATTTGTTTTTGATTGTAATACCTCATCATTCATAGATACGCCTGGCGTTACCAGCTCAGTCACACCGCGCTTTACAATGGTTTTAGCCATTTTTGGATCTTCAAGTTGATCACAAATCGCCACGCGAAGGCCCGCTTTAACTAACTTGGGTAAATATGTATTGATAGAATGATATGGAAATCCAGCAAGCGCAGTTTCTGTTTCAGAGCCAGCACCTCTCTTTGTGAGCGTAATTCCTAAAATCTTAGAGGCTCTTACAGCATCATCACCAAAAGTTTCATAAAAATCACCAACACGAAATAGCAAACAAGCATCAGGATATTTCCTTTTGATCTCATTATACTGCTTCATTAATGGAGTTTCCTTAACTTGTTTATCTTTGGAAGCCAACTTGTTTATATTTAAAAATTGAATAAAAATCTATCAGCGAATTTATATATTTAATACCACTTATAATAATCTCGTAAAATAATTAATATTTTTATGTTTAATTTAAGTCTATAGCCTGAAAATTTATTTAAATTTGTAACATCCATTCTAAAAATTAAAGATGATGAAAAAAATAGTTGCGTTCGCATTATTATTAGTTTTAGGAGTTACTACTTCTAATGCTCAAGAAACTTCAAAAGCTAAAAAGAATATAAAAGCTAAAACTACTGCAGCCTCTACAGCAAAAGTAAGTGGCGCAGGAATGGTTTTCGTTAGCGAAACTATTGATTATGGTACTGTTGCTTACAACTCTGATGGTAATCGTGAATTTGTTTTTACTAATAATGGCAACAAGCCTTTAATTATTACAAATGCTCAAGGCTCATGCGGTTGTACAGTTCCTAGTTATTCAAGAGCGCCAATTGCTCCTGGAGCAAGAGGAGTTATTGGAGTACATTATGATACTTCTAGAGCTGGGCAGCCTTTTTCTAAAACTATAACGTTGACAACTAATGCAGTTGTACCAACTAAAATCCTTACTATTAAAGGAAATGTTTTGGATATCAATAATTCAAAGAGTTAATTTTAACACCTATAATAATAAAGCTTCCTTTCATTAAGGAAGCTTTTTTTTTGATAAATCTTTAAAAAAAAATGAGAAAACTTGATAATAATGAATTGGGTAGAAAATCAGTTGAAACTTTTAAAAAAGCTGAAAAGACACCTTTAATTCTAGTATTAGATGATATAAGAAGTTTGCATAATATAGGATCTGTATTTAGAACTGCCGATGCATTTTTAATAGAAAAAGTATATTTATGTGGAATAACAGCTACGCCTCCTAATAAAGAAATACACAAAACAGCACTTGGCGCAACCGATACAGTAACTTGGGAGCATAATAAAAATGTACTTGAAGTAATAGAAAATTTAAAAAAAGCTAACATTATTACGCTTGCCATAGAACAAGTAGAAAGCGCTATTTTCTTACAAGATTTTACAGTAGAAAAAGATAAAAAATATGCGTTGATTTTTGGAAATGAGGTATATGGAGTTTCGCAGGATGCTGTAGCAATTTGTGATGGATCGATAGAAATACCACAATTAGGAACAAAGCACTCACTGAATATTTCGGTAAGTGCAGGAATAGTAGTTTGGGATTTATTTTCGAAAATTAAAAGGGCCATAATCTAGTTTTTAATTTTTATCATAGAATAGTGTATTTTTACAAAATGAGAATTACAACACTGCTTTTTTTAATATTATTTTTTCATATTGGTTTGTTTGCCTTTGCTCAAACAAATCCTCCAAAAATTTCAGCAACTGGAAATCAAATTTACTGTGCTGGAACCAATATCAAAATAGTCACTAGCGCAACAATAACTCACGATGCAGCTGATACTGGTACAGATGCCATTTATATTCAAATTTCATCAGGATATATTTCAGGGCCAGATTTATTAACATTAGCTAATCCTGCTTCACATCCTAACATTACTACTAACTGGAGCGCTTCAGAAGGGAAATTAAAATTGTACAGTCCTACAGGAATTCTTGAGAATTATATTGACTTAGAAAACGCTATTAGGGACGTGGAATATAATAACTCATCGTTATCCCCATCTGGAACTCGAAGTTTTTCAATCAATTTAGGATTTGGCTCCGCAAATTATTTACCACGAAACGGCCACTTTTACGAATTTGTACCCAGCTTAGATATCACTTGGATAAATGCAAAAGCTGATGCAGCCAATAGACCTTATTATGGTTTGCAAGGCTATTTAGCAACTTTAACGGCTGAAGACGAGGCGCTGTTAGCTGGAGCGCAAGCCCCTGGAACTGGCTGGATAGGTGGCACTGATGCCGAAACCGAGGGCGTTTGGAAATGGGTAACTGGTCCTGAAGGTTTAAATAATGGAGGCACTGGAACAATCTTTTGGAATGGTGACTTCTCTGGCTCAACGCCCAATTTCGCTCGGTGGAATACTAATAGCGCCTACAAAGAGCCAAATAATGCTGGCGGTACTGAGCATTATGCACACATTACAAACCCTAATTTAGTAGGATCAATCAAAGGAGCATGGAATGACTTAGAAAACACTGGTGGTCCTAGATTATATCGTCCACAAGGATATATAGTAGAATACGGTGGAATGCCAGGCGAAAGTCCGTTGGAAATTTCAGCAAGTACCACAATTACCATTCCTGCCATTGTAAGTATTAATTCTGCAGCACGATGTGGAGAAGGGACATTGACACTCACTGCAGCTGCAACAGATGGAGATGTATTGTGGTACAATTCAAAAACTGGAGGTCCATTAATAGCTATTGGTGACTCCTACACTACTCCATCAATCAGCACCACCACGTCTTATTATGTAAATGTTGCAAATGAGATATGCGATACGCCAAGACGAGAAATTATTGCTACTGTAAAACCATTTCCTACTATTACCGCAACAACTCCAGGTATCGTTTGTAATTCTGGGGCTGCAACTTTAGAAGCGGTTGCTTCTGCAGGAATAATAAATTGGTATGACGTTCCTAATGGCGGAACGCTAAAAGGAACTGGAACAAAATTTACAACTCCTAGTATATCTACCTCAACAACTTATTACGTAGAAGCCCTTGCAGATGATTGTACAAGTACTTCCAGAACAGCAGTTACAGCTACAGTTACTATTTCTCTAACAATTACTTCAACAATTCCAGAAGAAAGATGCGGTGATGGAACTGTAACTTTAAAAGCAACTGCTTCATCAGGGGATATTAATTGGTATGACTCAGCATCTGCAGGCACACTATTATATTCTGGAAATGCATTTACTACCCCAATAATCAGTGCAACCACCACTTTCTACGCAGAGGCAGTAGTCAATGGCTGTTCCAGCACCAGAGTTGGTGTACTTGCTACCGTTTATCCTATTAATACTATAAAACAGGAAATTATTTTATGCCAAGGAGAAAGCGTGACACTAAATGCTTCAATAGAGAACATGAATTATTTATGGTCACCCGGAGGAGAAACCACCCGAAATATTACAGTATCTGCAATAGGTGATTATAGCGTTACTATTAGTTCACCAAATGCCATTGCTTGTGAATCAAAAAAGATAATAAGTGTGATAGAACAGCCAAAACCAGTAATTAATGTGATAAATGTGATTGAAAATTCAATTACCATAGAACTTGAAAAATCACAGCAATATTATGAGTATTCGATTAATGGTCTAGATTTCCAGCCTTTAAATCAATTTTCTTATCTCCAATCAGGTTCTTATGTAGCTTATGTGCGTGATGTAAATGGTTGCAACTTAGTAGAACAGGGATTTATTGTTTTTACCATCTCTAAATTTTTTACTCCTAATAATGATGGGGCTAATGATACATGGGAAATTAAAGAAATGATTAATTATCCACAGTCAATCGCTCAGGTTTTTGATAGGTTTGGGAAACTAATAATTGAATTAAATGCTAAAAATTATAGCTGGAATGGAACTTATGAAAATAAATATTTGCCTGCTGATGATTACTGGTATCGAATAAAATTAGAAAATAACAAGCCCGAAATTAAAGGACATTTTACTTTAAAGAGATAAATATGTTGACTAGCTATTTGTTCTCACCTGCTTATTTTTTTTTCAATTTCATTTAGTATATAGAGATAGTCCTCTTGATTTTTGACAAAATCTCTATTTGAAACGTCAATAATCAAGACATTCAATTCTGTTTGTGACTTTATATAATCTAAATATCCGCTATTAATTTTATCTAAATAGTCAGCAGGGATTTCTTGTTCGTAACTTCTGCCCCTTCTTTTAATATTTTGCAACAGTCGCTCTGAATTTTGATATAAATAAACGTATAAATCTGGCTTTGGCATTTCTTTATATATAATATCAAAGAGATTACGATATAAGCGATATTCATCATCAGCTAATGTAATTTTGGCAAAAATCAACGATTTAAAAATATGATAATCAGCTACTATAAAATCCTTAAATAAGTCAAATTGCGCTAAATCATCTGACAATTGTTGGTAGCGATCAGCTAGAAATGACATTTCCAGCGGAAAGGCATATCTATTTTGATCTTTGTAAAATTTTGGTAAAAAAGGATTATCTGCAAAACGTTCTAAAACTGTTTTTGCATTAAAATCTTCTGCAATTTTCGTTGCCAATGTGGTTTTTCCTGCTCCAATATTTCCTTCAAAAGCAACATAATTAAATTGTTCTAACGCAATGCGCTGTAATGGGCTTTCTAAATCCTGAATTACATTACAAATACTTGTATCTTTAGACAATTGTACTAATTCTAAAATTGTTTTCTTTAAAATAGGATGTTTCCAATCTAAATTTAAATCATCAACAGGAAGCAAGACAAAGTTTCTGTCTTGCATTAAAGGATGTGGAACTTGTAGCTTATCAGAATTAATAATCTCTTCATCAAAAGCTATAATATCAATATCAATTACACGTGATTGATAGCCAAAAATGTTACTACGAACCCTTCCTAGTATTTTTTCGATTTTTAAAACTTGTGTCAAAACCTTGTGTGCAGAACTTGCAGTATGCAACATTAATGCGCAATTATAAAAAGCATCACTATCAAAACCCCAAGCAGGACTTTCGTACAATTTAGAAACTTTTATTACCGTTCCTATGTTTTGATGGATTAATGCAATACAGTTATCGATATTTTCGGAGCGATTGCCTTGATTACTTCCAAGTGATAAAACGACTTGATGTTGTGATTTCATATTAACCGCAAATTAACTAAAAGAATTTTAGAATAGAAGTATCTTTGTAAAGAGTGTTGATAACTAATTATAGATTTTTTAACCTATAAAATTGTAACATATTGAACTCATTAGCGACTTATTAAAAAAATATAAATATGAGATTTTTAGGAAATGTATTAGCAACTATAATTGGAATTTTTGTTTTCTTTATGTTGTTCTTTTTTGGGATCGTGATCGTTGGAGCTATTTTTGGCAGTGAATCCGAAGTTGTGACCGTAAAAAGCGATTCGGTTATCGAATTAAATTTGGACGGAATTCAGAATGATTATGCTGGGAAATATAAAGATCCGTGGGTCAGTATTTTTTCTGATAATAAATCAATTGGATTAGTTGATATTATTAATGCAATTGAGAAAGCAAAAATGGACAGTGATATTAAAGGAATATCAATTTTAAATGATAATTCTTCATTAGGAATGGCACAAAGCAAAGCAGTTCGCGATGCACTTGAAGATTTCAAAAAGTCTGGTAAATTTATAATGGCTTATGCCAATTCATATTCTCAAAAGGAATATTACTTGAATTCGGTGGCCAATACCATTTATATAAATCCTGTAGGAGACATGGATTTTAAAGGACTTTCTGCTGAAATTATGTTTTTTAAAGATTTTCAAGAAAAATCAGGTTTGAAATTAGAAGTTATTCGCCATGGAAAATATAAAAGTGCAGTTGAGCCATTTATTGCTAATGAAATGAGTGATGCTAATAGAGAGCAAACTACAGCTTTATTAACTTCGGTATGGAATTCAGTTGTTGCAGATATTTCAAAAAGTAGAAACATTTCAGTGATAAAACTAAATGAAATTGCTGATGGTTTACTAGCAAGAACCCCTGAAATGGCAAAATCACAGAAACTTGTTGATATTATTGCCTATGAAGACATTTATCATAGCGCTATCAAGAAAGCATTAAAAGTGAAAAATGATGACGATTATAATAAGGTATCCATTACTGATTATGCTCAAAAAATTGCAACAACTTCGCAAACATTTGATAGTACTAACGAGATAGCCATAATTTATGCACAGGGTGAAATCTTAAGTGGTGAAGGTGATGTAACAGTTATTGGTGAAGGTTCAATGCGTCGTTCATTACAAGAAGCTAGAAAAAACAAAAAAGTAAAAGCAATTGTACTTCGAGTTGATAGCCCTGGTGGTAGTGCTTTAACCTCTGATCTAATTTGGAGAGAAATTGAATTGACTAAAAAAGTAAAACCTATAGTTGTTTCTATGGGAAATTATGCAGCATCAGGAGGATATTATATTGCCTGTAATGCCAATTCTATTTTTGCAGAAGCAAATACTATTACAGGATCTATAGGAGTTTTTGGAGTCTTACCTAATTTTACCGCATTAGCAACTAAAATAGGAATCAATACTGAGCAAGTGCAAACACATCAAAATGCAGCAAATTACAGTCCTTTTGTTCCTATTGATGAAAAATTTAAAGCAGTTACTTTAGAAAGTGTTGAACATATTTATAAAACTTTTGTAACGCGTGTTGCCGAAGGTAGAAAAATGACATTTGCGCAAGTGGATTCAATAGCGCAAGGTCGTGTCTGGACAGGTTCGCAAGCTTTAAAGATAGGTTTAGTAGATAAGATAGGAGGACTCGATGACGCCATTGTTAAAGCGGCAGCATTAGCAAAAGTTAAAAGTTATAGCACTCAGAATTATCCTGAATACGAGAAAAATTTGAACGACTTATTTGCTAATTTACCTTTTGCAAAATCAAAAGCAGCTTTTATTAAAGAAGAGATTGGTGAAGAAAACTATTTCATATTACAACAAGTAAAAAAATTACAAGCCCGTAGTGGAATACAAGCATCAATACCTTTTCAAATTAATATAAATTAGCTTGTAGTAAAGCCAGAAGAAATCCGTTTAAATTAAGTTTTGAACGGATTTTTTTATTTGATGATACAATACTATTTTAGTGCATTTTATGATGTGTAGAATTATCAGTAATTAAATCTATTTTTTACTAAGCTAAAGCTACTAAGTGAGTACGATTTTTAATAGCGCAAAATCCCACTCACTTTATTAGTAATTATTTAAAGTGTATTTAATGCGCTTTAAGCAATAAAAAGAATTGTACTTTTATTATTAAGAATACGGAAGCAAAATTCTTAATCACTATTTTTACAACTATTAATACACATTGTGCAACAAATAAATCTTTATAAAATTAAATCATGTTAAAAACAATTTTAAAAATAGTAGGCACTTTATTACTCTTAATTTTAGTTGCTTTGTTAGCAATTCCCTATTTTTTTGAGGATCAAATAAAAGCTAAAATTTTAACGGCAATAAATGAAAAAGTAGATGCTAAAATTAGTTTTAAAGAAGCTGATTTAAGTTTATTTAAAAGCTTCCCTAGTGCTACAGTTACATTGGACTCACTGATCATAATAAACAAAGCTCCATTTCTAGGAGATACTTTAATATCATTAGGCGAAGTGGATTTGGAGATGTCTATCAAAGAATTATTTAAGAAAAAAAATGAATCGATAAATATTGATGGTATAAGCACTAAAAACGGATTAATCAATATAATTTTTAATAAAGAAGGAATTGGAAATTATGATATTGCACTTAAAAATAATGACACAAAAGTAAATAGCAAAAGCGAACCATTAACCCTTAAAATTAAAAATTATCAAATTGAGAACTTTCAATTCAGATATTTTGATGAGATTTCAAAAATTAAAATGGTAATTGATAGTTTGGATCATCAAGGTGTAGGCGATTTTACAGCTCAAAAACTTGATTTGGTTACCAAGTCTACTGCGAAAGTTTCTTTAGATATGGATAAAGTCAACTATATGAAAAATGTTACCTTATCACTTGATGCCATTTTAGGAATAGATTTAGAAAATAGCAAATACACGTTCAAGGATAATAAAGCACTCATTAATCAATTGCCTTTAGAATTTGATGGTTTTATTCAATTGGTGGAAGCTGGTCAAGAATATGATTTAAAATTTAAAACACCTACATCTTCTTTTAAAAATTTTCTTGGTGTCATTCCAGCTGCTTATGCCGCTAGTTTAGACAATGTGAAAACCACCGGAGATTTTACAGTAGCAGGTTTTGCAAAAGGATTATATTCTGATAACACGATACCCAAATTTAATATCGATATCGCTTCAAAGAATGCATCTTTTAAATATCCTGACTTACCTAAAACAGTTGAAAATATCATTATAGATACCAAAATTATTAACGAAACTGGAATTTTAAACGACACTTACGTTAATATTGACCAACTTTCTTTTAGAATAGATCAAGATATATTTAACGCCAAAGCGAAAATAAGTAATATTACTGAAAACGCAGCAGTTGATGCCGTTTTAAAAGGAACAATAAATCTAGCTAATTTAACAAAAGCGTATCCAGTAAAATTAGACAAGCCTCTTTCTGGAATTTTAAAAGCAGATGTAAAGACTAAATTCGACATGCAATCTGTAGAAAAAAGTCAATACGAGAAGATAAATAACGCAGGAACAATGAGTTTATCTGGATTTAAATACGCTGATGTAAATGGGAAAACGATGAATATAAGTACCGCTTTAGTTCAGTTTAATCCAAGTCAGGTTAACCTCAAACAATTTGATGCAACTACAGGCAAAAGCGACATTAGTATAACAGGGATTTTAGATAATTTCTATGGCTTTATCTTTAGAAATCAAGAATTGAAAGGCAATTTCAATATGAATTCTAAGCAATTAGCAGTCAACGATTTTATGACCACTACCGAAAACAAACCCAATGAAACTAAAAAGGCTGAGGCAATGAAAATTCCAGCTTTTTTAAATTGCACGCTTACCGCAAAAGCCGCTACGGTATTATATGACAATTTAACCTTAAAAGATGTATCAGGGAAGCTAATAGTAAATGATGAAAAAGTGACTTTAGAAAACGTAAAAACAGCCATCTTTGGAGGGATTATCGCCGCTAATGGGGCTGTTTCGACTAAGGGAAAAGTACCGGTTTTTAATATGAACCTTATTTTGAATCAGGTAGATATTGCACAATCTTTTACACAATTAGATATGCTAAAAAAGATCGCTCCAATAGCGGGAATTGTCAATGGAAAATTAAACTCTACTATTAAATTAAATGGAAATCTTGATGCAACGGAGTTTACACCAGATTTGAATACGCTGACTGGAGACTTATTAGGACAATTACTTTCAACTACTGTAAATAGTAGTTCCTCTACTTTACTAACGGCATTGAGCTCAAATATTAAATTTATCGATCTTAGTAAAATTAATTTGAATGATATTAAGGCTGCTATCACCTTCAAGGATGGAAAAGTAAACGTAAAACCGTTTGACATTAATTACAAAGATATAAAGGCAACTGTAGGAGGATCACATGGTTTTGACCAAAGCATGAATTATAACCTAAAATTTGATGTACCCGCAAAATATTTAGGATCAGAAGCAAATGCATTAATTGCACGATTAACGCCAGCCGAAGCAACTAAAGTAGAAAGCATACCAATTACGGCAATTGTTGTAGGTAATTTTACCAATCCTAAAATAACTACTGATATTAATAGTGCGGTAACAGCGCTTACCACAAAATTAGTCAATCAGCAAAAGGATAGATTAGTAAAACAAGGAACATCAGCCTTAAATGATTTAATTAATAAAAACAAAAAACCTGGCGATACGGTAAAAACAGTGATTCCTAAAACTAAAGAAGAGGTAAATGAGGAAATAAAAAAGAAAGCTTCCAGTATATTAAATGGTTTTTTTAATAAAAACAAAAAACCAGTTGATACAACAAAAGTGAATTAAGTTTAAAAATTATAACAATAAGACCTAAAAAGCAATTTACTTTTTAGGTCTTTTTTATATATTTATGCGAACAACATAACCTTCTGAACTTCGAACATTAAAGACTATTCCATCATCAAAAATTAAATATTGTCCCTTTATTCCTTTTAATTTTCCTTTAAACTGAGGAGTTTTATCTAAACTTAAACTGGTCACTTTTTTTGGATATTCTATAACAGGATACTTCATTTGATACAAATCATTTTTTTGCAAAAAGAAATATTCTTTCACTTCTGTTGGTATTAAATTTTCAAGCTTTAATCTTTCAGCAATTAAATCAACATGCTCAACAGAATTAGTTAGCATTTTCCTCCAGTTTGTTTTATCGGCATAATGACTTTTTAAGGCAACTTCAGTAATTCCTGCTAAATATCTATTTGGAACTTCTACAATTGCAATAGCTTCATTAGCTCCTTGATCGATCCAGCGTGTTGGCATTTGGGTTTTTCTCGTTACTCCAACTTTTACTTCGCTTGATAATGCTAAATAAACAATATGGGGTTGCAGCTGAGCTTTTTCTTCATACGCTAAATCTCTATCAGCAATGCCAAGATGAGCCTTACTTAATTCAGGCCTAATAATCCAATCGCCTACAGACGCACTCGAATAAAAACAATCATAACAAAAACCTTGACGAAATATTTTCTTCTTTTTTCCGCAATTTAAACATTGGTAACCTAAAAGATTGATTTCAACATTTTTATCTAATAATTGATTTACGTTTATAAAACTTTCATCAAACACCATATAATACTGAATTGGATCTCCAAGTTCTGTTTGCATTTTTTTTAGAACACCTTCGTAAGTCATTATAATTTTAGGGTTTTTATTAACAATTTATGATTGTGGATCTAACGTAACTCTGGTTAGACTTTTTAGAAAAAAGAATCTTTAGATTATTAAAGAATTGTTTTTTCTAAAAAAACACTATTTTTGATACTTTGACAAAGTTAGTATTTGTCAATCGATATTCAAATCTGAAAGTAATAATCATTAATCTAAAATCAGAAATCTATATGCCACTGACCATAATCAATTCGTTTGCTTCTTGGGTTCTTAAACAAAGAATCCATCAAATCGAACTTTTCTTGAAATATCCCAATGAAGTACAAGAAGAATTGCTTATGAATTTAATTCAGTCGGCAAAAAATACTGTTTTAGGTAAAAAATACGATTATTATTCCATCAATACTTATGCGAAATTTGCAGAACGCATTCCTATTTCTACCTATGAAGAGTTACAACCTCTTATAGAAAGGACTCGTCAAGGCGAGCAAAATGTATTTTGGGAAGAACCGATAAAATGGTTTGCAAAATCCAGTGGAACAACTAATGCGAAAAGTAAGTTTATACCAGTAAGTTACGAAGCGCTAGAAGATTGTCATTATAAAGGCAGTAAAGATTTATTGTGTTTATATTTAAGCAACAATGAAAATTCTCAACTCTTTCTTGGCAAAAGTTTACGTTTAGGCGGCAGTTCTCAAATTTACGAAGATAACGACACCTTCTTTGGTGATTTATCTGCAATCCTTATTGAAAACATGCCAATTTGGGCTGAATTTAGTAGCACACCTAGCAGTAAAATTTCATTGATGAGTGATTGGGAAACTAAAATCGCAGCCATTATAAACGAAACCAAAAACGAAAATGTAACTAGTTTTGCAGGCGTTCCTTCTTGGATGCTGGTGTTAATGAACAAGATGCTAGAGGAAACTGGAAAAGGGAATTTGCTCGAAATTTGGCCCAACTTGGAAGTGTATTTTCATGGTGGCGTCAATTTTGAACCTTACCGCGAACAGTACCAAAAAATATTACCTAAAAAGGATTTTAAATACTACGAAATATACAATGCCTCTGAAGGCTTTTTTGCTATTCAGGATGTAAACAATTCCAGTGATTTATTATTGATGTTGGATTATGGTATTTTCTACGAGTTCATTCCAATGGATACTTTTGGAACACCGAATCAAAAAGTAATTCGGTTAGCTGACGTACAATTGTTTAAAAATTATGCTTTAATAATTACCACTAATTCTGGACTATGGCGTTATTTAATAGGTGATACGGTGCGTTTTACCTCTTTAAACCCTTATAGAATTAGAGTTACGGGCAGAACCAAACATCATATAAACGTATTTGGTGAGGAATTAATGGTTGAAAATACAGATCAGGCTATTGCCAAAGCCTGTAAACTAACCAATACTCAAGTGGTCGATTATACCGTTGCGCCTGTTTTTATGGAAGGTAAAGAAAAAGGAGCTCACGAATGGATAATTGAGTTTAAAGAAAATCCTATCGATATTTCCGTTTTTCAAAAAATATTAGATGAATCGATTCAATCTCTGAATTCCGATTATGAAGCAAAACGCTTTAACAATATGACTTTGAATCCGTTAATAATAAACATAGCACGAAAAAATTTATTTTACGATTGGCTGAAAGACCGCAATAAACTGGGCGGCCAACATAAAATTCCAAGATTATCTAACCAAAGAGATTATCTAGAACAATTGAAAAGCATGCAAATAAGTATTGCGATTTAATTTAAAATTTCTCCTTGTTTATTATAATATGTGACATTCAGGCACTTTATAATTTTATTATAGTAGAAGATTGGTATCTTTAAAATTCTTTTTACTCCTCCTCCATCATATCAATATGCCTGTCGTGATATCCTAAAAGATACAAAACTCCATCGAGACCTAAACTAGAAATAGAACTTCCCGCTTTTTCTTTTACCGTTGGTTTTGCATGAAAAGCAATTCCTAAACCTGCTAAACTTAGCATAGGTAAATCATTAGCGCCATCTCCTACTGCTATCGTTTGATTAATATGTATACCTTCTTTATCTGCAATGGCTTGTAAATATTCTGCTTTCTTTTTACCGTCTATAATTTCCCCGAGATAGTTCCCAGTCAATTTACCGTCAATGATTTCTAACTCATTTGCGTGTACATAATCAATTCCTAATTCCTTCTGTAAATATTTTCCAAAAAAGGTAAATCCACCAGATAAAATAGCTGTTTTATAACCGTAATATTTCAAGGCTTTCATCAAGCGATGCGCTCCTGTTGTGATGGGTAAATTTTCGGCAACATTTTGTAATACATCTTCACTCAACCCTTTCAATAAGAGCATGCGTTGCTTAAAACTTTCGCTAAAATCAATCTCGCCATTCATTGCTGCTTCAGTAATTGCACGTACTTGCTCTCCCACTCCCGCTAACTCAGCTAATTCATCAATAACTTCGGTTTGTATTAACGTAGAATCCATATCAAAACAAACTAAACGACGATTTCTTCGATACATATTATCTTCCTGAAAAGAAATATCGACATCGAGAGTTCTGGAAATTTCCATAAAGCTAGCGGTCATAAAAGTTTTGTCTACAATTGTACCGGTGACCGATAATTGAATACAAGAACGAGGAAACTCCTCTTCTTCCACAATAGACACGCGACCCGTTAACCTTTTTATCGCGTCAATATTTAAGTTTTGATTCGCTAAAATCCGAGTGATTGCAGCTAATTGCGCGGCAGTTAATTTTTCACCTAAAACATTTATTGAATACCGCTGTTGTCTTTGTCCTTTTACCCAAATCTCGTAATCATCAATTGAGATTGGAATAAACTTTACTTTAACTTCTAATTCATAAGCTCTAAACAAGAGATCTTTTAACACGGGTCCAGAAGTAGAACCTCCTTTTATTTCAAATAAAATACCTAATGATAAAGTGTCATGAATATCAGCTTGACCGATATCTAATATTATGGCATCATAATTTGCCAAAATAGCCGTGAGTCCCGCGGTTACACCAAGCTTATCTTGTCCAGAAACTTTCAACAAAATAACCTCTTTATCTTCTATTTGCATACTGTACTTTTTTAGAGTGAACAAAAATCGGTATTCTAATGCTGATAAAAAAAAAAATTACTCCTTTTTGCGCACAATAACAAATAGTGTAAAATAGCCATAAAAAAACCCGCTCAATGTAATGAACGGGTTTGTGTTTTTGAGAAATATGTAATTTATGAAGCAATCTCTAATCGCTTCAATAAATTTTTATTCAATGTCTCCTGTGCGTACTTCACATCAATTTCTAATGTTTTATCATCAGAACTTGGCAATTCGTACATCGCATCCGTTAAGATTGCTTCACATAACGAACGCAATCCGCGAGCTCCTAATTTATATTCTAATGCCTTATTTACAATAAAATCTAAAGCTTCATCCGTAATAGTGAAAACTACGTCGTCCATTAAAAACAATTTTTCATATTGCTTTATTAACGCATTTTTAGGTTGTGTTAAAATTGCTCTCAACGTTTCTCTGTCCAATGGATCCATGTGCGTCAACACGGGCAAACGACCAATTATCTCAGGAATTAATCCAAAATCTTTGATGTCTTTTGGAATAATGTATTGCAACAAATTGTCTTTATCAATATTATCTACATTTTTAGAAGTAGAATAACCAACTGCTTGACGATTCAATCGTTTAGAGATAATTCTTTCTACACCATCAAAAGCTCCACCAGCAATAAACAAGATATTCTGAGTGTTTACTTCAACAAATTTCTGGTCTGGATGCTTACGTCCTCCTTTTGGTGGTACATTCACAACGGTTCCTTCTAATAATTTCAATAAAGCTTGCTGCACTCCTTCTCCAGAAACGTCACGTGTAATAGATGGGTTATCGCTTTTACGAGCAATTTTATCTATTTCATCAATAAATACGATTCCGCGTTCTGCTTTCGCTACATCATAATCTGCCGCTTGTAGCAAACGAGTCAAAATACTTTCAACATCTTCTCCTACATAACCCGCTTCTGTTAGTACTGTTGCATCAACGATTGCTAAAGGAACATCAAGCATTTTAGCTATGGTTTTAGCCACCAATGTTTTTCCTGTTCCTGTTTGTCCCACCATGATGATGTTACTTTTTTCAATCTCCACTTCGTCGTCTAATTGCTGTTGCATCAAACGCTTGTAGTGATTGTAAACCGCAACCGACATTACTTTTTTAGTTTGATCTTGACCAATAACGTATTGATCTAAGAAAGCTCTAATTTCTTTTGGTTTTTTCAAAATTAAATCACCAACAAGCTTTGAACTTCCGCCAGATTTTAATTCCTCTAAAACAATTCCGTGTGCCTGTTCGATACATTTATCACAAATATGCGCATTGATTCCAGCAATCAGCAAGCTGGTTTCTGGTTTCTTTCTCGCACAAAACGAACATTCTAATACTGCTTTTGCCATTCTTTTAAGTCTAAAGCCAAAAAGTCATAAAGTCAAAAGTCATTCGCATTGCTCCTGACTTTCGACTTTCGACTTTCGACTATATTTTTACTTTCTTATTAAAACCTCATCAATCATTCCATAAGCCTTTGCTTCTTCAGCAATCATCCAATAATCACGTTCACTATCTGAGTGTACTTTATCAAATGTTTGTCCTGAATGTTGAGAAATAATTTCATACAACTCATTTTTCAATTTCATCATCTCACGTAAGTTGATTTCCATATCAGTTGCAACTCCTTGTGCTCCTCCTGATGGTTGGTGAATCATAACCCTTGAATGTGGCAATGCCGAACGTTTTCCTGCTGCTCCTGCACATAATAAAACTGCGCCCATTGACGCTGCCATTCCAGTACAAATAGTGGCTACATCTGGTTTGATGTATTGCATCGTGTCGTAGATTCCTAATCCCGCGTACACACTCCCTCCTGGAGAGTTCAAATAAATTTGAATATCCTTAGAAGCATCAGCACTTTCAAGAAACAATAATTGTGCTTGAACGATATTTGCAATTTGGTCGTCAATTCCTGTTCCTAGGAATATAATACGATCCATCATTAATCTAGAGAAAACATCTAATTGTGAAATATTCAACTGACGCTCCTCGATAATATAAGGAGTCATATTAGTAGGGGTCATTGCACCTACGATTTTATCGTAATACATTGAGTTTATCCCTTGGTGCTTTGTAGCAAATTTTTTAAATTCTTTACCGTAATTCATATTTTTTTGTTCTAAGTTTAACTTTATATCTACTTTGCTCTTCATTGCAAAGGTCGTACCTCTTTACACTTAATGTCAATATGTCTCGTTTTTAGCCCAGATTACTTCACTGACATCTATTTTAATTGATGTTCAGTGAACTCAGTTTGTAGCGAAAAGCTTTTTGAAATCGTTATATATCTTTTCTTTCGCAAAAAGAGCCACTGGAAGAAGCTCCTTTTCTTGCTTATAAAAAAGCAAACAAGATAAAAAACTTGTAACGCCCCGAAGCTTCGAGACTGGATTAGCTCCTAACATAAATAAAAAGAGCGCCAAAAAATTTATTTTGACGCTCAAATATACTTATTTTTTATTGTTTCCAATTGGTAAGCAAATAATAAAATTTCACTAATCTCAGCCTGCTACGGGACTTTTGACTTTCGACTTTACCACTTTACAGACTAAATTTATTCCCCGTATGAAGCGGCAATAAATTCTTCGTAAGTTACTTCTTTAGTAGTTGGATTTGCTTTCTCAATAAACAATTCCAGCATTTTTTCTCCTACCACTTGGTCAGAAAGTCTTTTTACTTCGTCTTGGTTTGACAAAACTCTAGCTACAATTCCTTGAACTTCTTCGTCCGTTGGATTGGTTTGACCAAATTGTGCCATTTGTTGACGGATATTTTTAGTAGTAAATGATTTCAAATCTTCAAAACTAACTTTGATTTCATTTGTCGCCATTGCTCTACCTTCGATCAACTGAAAACGCAGTCCTCTTTCTGATCTTGCATATTCTACTTCTGCTTCTTCAGGAGATAATTTTTTCTCACCTACTGTTTGCAACCATTTTTTCAAGAATTCAGCTGGCAAATCAAATTTTGTGCTTTCGATCAAGAAATCTTGAACATCAGCTAATAATTTTTGGTCTGCTTGTTGCGCAAATTGAGTTTCAGCATCTTCCTTAATTTTAGCTTTCAATTCGTCAACTGTAGCTACAGTTCCAGCTCCAAAAAGTTTGTCAAATAACTCTTGGTTTAATTCAGCAAGTTCTGCTCCATTGATTGCTTCGATAGTAAAATCTACATCAACAGCGATTGTGTGAACGTCATCATGACCTATTTTCATTATGTCCATCAATTGATGCGCGTCTTCAAACAAACCATTTGTATTTACAGTCACAACGTCACCTACTTTTTTACCGATGAATTTATCAGCAGTTGCTTTGTCTTTAAACAGATCAAAAGCAATTGTAGTTGCGTTGTTGATTCCAGCTTCTTCATTTGAAAAAGTTCCAGTAATATCTGAATCTGCAACCACAACTTCTTGAGGAATTGCAGTTCCAAATTGTTTTTGGATACGTGCTACTTGACCATCGATTAATTTATCATCAGCTTTAACTACATATTTTACTACGTCGTTTTTACCTTCAAGGTCTAAAGTAAAGTTAGGAACTAGACCAATTTCATATTCAAAAACCAATTCTTCAGCATCCCAAGAAAAATTCTCGTTTACTTTAGGAAGTGGAGTTCCAAGAAGGTTTAATCTTTCTGATTGCACAAAACGCTCCAAAGCTAAGTCAACCACTTTTTGAACTTCTTCTTGTTTGATTGGTTTCCCGTATTGTTTTTCAACAAGATCTTTAGGCACCGCCCCTTTTCTAAATCCTTTTACAGTTGCCAAAGGCATTTTTTCGTTTATTCTTTTTGCCACTTGACCTTTGTAATCCATGTGAACTACAGTCATTACAATTGTCTCGTTTACAGCGTCTGTTGCTACTCTTTTAATATCCATCGTCTTCTTTACTTTATATTATAATTTCGGACTGCAAAATTATAAAATTTTTGCAAGTTCTACAAGCTTTTTAGTCTCGAACCTGTAGCGCTGATTTGTAGCTTGGATAATTAGAATATATTTTAGGATTTGGGCGTGTTCCACCTTCGTTCCTCTACGGTGGGTCAGGCTTTACGCTGCAATCTTTTATTTCGCTGTGCTGCATAAAAGGATTTCCACTGCAATCCTTCACGCGGCTCAAGGTTTGAAACACGTTTTATTCTAGAAGTAATTCATCATATAACGACGTTTACTCCCTCAAAAATAATTACAAAAATTTATATTCTGCACTTTTAAACACTAAATTTGAAAAGTAAGAAAGTTAGCTCGTAATAATCTTCATAACCAAAATAGAATAAATTAACTCTGCATTATTTACAGTTAAGTCAGCGGCTATTCTTCAAAAAAAAAAAAAAACCGCAAGAAAAGATGAATAAATTCGAAATAACGCTTTCACCAAACCAGGAAATTTGCCTTGAACTTACTTGCTTAAATTGCCGATCGATATTTTCAACAGAACTTGATTTGAATTTTATTAATGAAAACTTAACTTATTCAAGGAATGACGTGTCGTATTGTATTGTGTGCGAAAAAAAGTACGATTACAGTATTAAATTCGATTCTAATTTATTGGAGATTTTAGTAAGAGGAAAAAAAATTAATAGCTGCTTAAAAAAGTCTAGAGCACTTGATTGCGGAGAATATAAACCTTCCACAACAGCCAAGTCTAAAATACTCTACAATACTCAAATATACAGATTAGAACAAATACTAGAACTAGATTGTGACGAACACATAATAGAACAATCCCCCGCTGGCGCGAGCGTCCCGCTTGTGCCGCACTGAAAATTAATTTTTCCTGTCGAGAAAACAAAAGCTTAAAGTAAGATAAATGCTTGTTCCTTACATTTTATAAAAAAACAGTTCTTTAAAATAAAAATATAGTTCAATTAGAAATTATTCACTTTCGAAATAGAAATCAAATGATTGTGATAATGGGTACGAGCGG
>NZ_JAXCIA010000036.1:0-31343 GCF_035985025.1 Flavobacterium sp. PL11 | reverse complement strand
CAAGCAACTAGCGGAATCTAAATCATTGTAAAATTACGCTCCTATCATTAATCTTATTGAACTAAACAAGATGTAGTTGCTCGGGTGGATACAAATACTCAGTATAACAATGATTATGGATGCTTAGCATTTTCAAATAAATTAGAAAATGGATCTTATTTCTTAAAATGGAACATCAATTCAGAATCTAGAATTTTCCCATTTTTTATTTATGATAGCTACCAAACCCAATTTTTTATTCGTTATGCAGCAATACCCGACTTTCAAAACTGTTTTTTCTATTATACCAAGAAAATGGATTTTAGTTTTATATATAAAGAATATCTTGTTCTTGAAAAAATTCGTTTTGCCTATAAAAATTATAGTAATTATGATTTATTGACTCAAGATGATATAAACACTATTCAGGAGCACCCTTATTTAGTTTCGCTTGTCAATATTCTTCAGACTGAATTAGGAAAAAAACTTGATTTCTTACCTTATGAGTATTTGCCATTACCTGACTTAGATGTTATTTCGAAAAATAAAAACAACAATAACAGCAGTGAAATACTACCTATAATTTCATCAATAATGAATAAATATGTTAATAAGAATAATCAACTATCATTTGAAGCTGATTCCTTAGTAGACAGAACAATTGATAATCTTAGACATGATTTATTTTGGACTAACTTTTCAGCAATTGACAATTTAAATGATTGGATTACACTCTATTCTAATCTTAAAAACAAAACTAACTTAGCACTAAATACAGGTGCGGCTCTTAAAAGCAATACATTAAATAATAAATCAACAGATAATTTTCAAAAAGAAAAAAAAGATAAAGTTTCACAAAAACTGAATTCCATTATTCAAAATAATCAAGTTGACAATTATCAGCAAAAAATTAGTGAATTGATTGATGACATACAGGAAGTATCAAATATTGCAGAAAAGCTCGATCTTCCTTCAACACTAGTTTTAAGAAACTTTGGAAAGTATAAAAGAATTTATGACAAAATTAAATAGTGTAAAATCATATTTCATCTCTTAAATTATAGATAATGTTTTTCGCGTAGCTTTATATCTTAAAATTCATGCTGTAATAACAAAGATTCATTTTAACTATAAGTGCATCAAAGGCAATATAAACAATTTTAGTAACTCCTAGACATATCTACAATATGTTAATTTTGAGTAATGTTAACCTAAGTGTGTAAAATGATCTAAAAACAATGAAACATTTCTAATTCGTATGTATATTATGTTATTGAGAGCTATGCGTACAATAAGGTATTGCTAAAATAGAATCATAGGCGTTTATTCTATGAAATTGGAATCTATAAAATCATTATTAGTTTGATAATGCACTTTACGTGGATTCTTCTCGACAAACGAAAAAATTAGTTGCATGATATATTGGTTGGTTTTATAAGGAGTAATATGTTCCTTTATTTGTGATAAATCATCCATAGCTATATCAGAATCAATATAACCCATACCATAAAAATGTCCATTTTGAACCCAAATATAACTGCGTTCATCAACTGTTCTACCTTTATCGATAATAGCAAAACTTTGTCTGCTGCTTAAGTAAAAATCAATTGCTGATTGAACTTGAATATTGTGAAAATCAAGATCTGGTAAAACCGCAATCTCATTTTGCGTGGGAAATATACCGTCTGACATACTTCCATATTTACAAAATCGATTATCAATTTCAAATTGAGTAGCAAGTCCTTGTAGCAAGTTTATTCCGCTGTATATTGTATCAAAAGTTTCAATACATAATTGGTTTTTTGCTAATTTTCCAATAGCTAAATATCGATATCCATTGCGAGCTTCATAGTCAAAGAAACCAAATTTAGGCTCAAAACGTTTTAGTGCTTTATTGTGAACGGGCCACAATTGTTTTATTTCAGTACATTCAAGTAATAGTGCCATTAATTCTGTACCACAAATTTCAAAACTGATACCATATATATCTCGTAAAAAATTTTGTCTTTGTGGTGTAATTTTATGTCCACTAAAGTGTGATGCAACTCGTTTTTTTAAGTTGACTGCTTTACCCACATAAACTACTTTTTTATATTGATCATAAAAATAATAAACACCTGGTTTCTCTGGAAGTTTATCAAAATCCTCTTGCGCAAGATTAGGAGGCAAGCGCTGATCTTGAGAGGTTTTCTTGATCATTTTTTCCATTTCCTTTTCTGTATCCCATTCTAATAATCGAGTAAACAAAATGGCGGTAGCATCAGCATCACCTCCAGCACGGTGACGATTTTCTAAATCTATATCTAATGATTTGCAGAGTCTTCCTAAACTATAAGAAAGCATTCCAGGTCTAATTTTTCGGGCAGCTCTTACAGTACATAGTTTTTTAGCTGTCCACTTAAGTCCCGTTCTTTCTAATTCGTGACGTACAAAAGAATAGTCAAAATTAACATTATGAGCCACAAAAATACGATCAGACAATAGTTCAAAAACTTTATCGGATATGATATCAAATATTGGAGCCTCACTAACCATTTCATTAGTAATACCTGTCAATGCAAAAATGGCTGGTGGTATATCCTTTTGTGGATTTACAAGTGTTTCCCAGCGGTCAATTACTTTTGTTCCGTCATGTATGATAATAGCAATTTCAGTAATTCTACTATGACTTGCATTACCGCCTGTGGTTTCAATATCTACTATTGCGTATTCCTGGTTCTTCATTTTTTTTAAATAGTGAGTGGTAACTCTAAATTTTGCTCTAAATGATAAAGTATTCCACCTTTAATTTTATAAATAACCCTATTTTAAGATTAATGCGTATTAAAAATAAAATGCTTTTTATTTATGATTTATCTAGTTATAAATTTTAAAAACTATAATGTGCAACACAGTAAAAAACTAATTTTTGTGCTTAATTATTAATTCCATAAACAAAAAAACACTGTTGTTTTAACTTCTCAAAAAGGGAAAACAGTATAGACTGAGAATATTTAAATTCTTATAACATCATATTTTTGTCACTGTAAAATTAAATAGTAAATACTTTGAATACGATACTTTTTAATAAGTCAATAAATTATTTTATTAAGTGCTAATTGATTACCAAAGACTGTACTAGTTTTAAATTCTAATTGTTAAAAATGTCATATATTAATTAGTTAAACCTATACTGTTTTTTACTTCGTTGATATCTCTTTTTAATTCTACAAACATATTTTTAATGGTATCGCTTTCTAATGCTTCTGTTCTTTTATCACTTCGAGCAATACTACATTGGTATTCCCAAATTTCTAAAATATCCGAAGCTTTCACCTCATAAGGCGGATAGAAATAATTATCCGAAGCTACTACTAAAGCATTTTTTTTGTTCTTATTGAGTCGTTTATAAACCATTCCTTCACTTCTAGTAATCAAAATATAGGTTTTACCATCTAAGACTTCTCCTAAACGTTCTACATAACTACCTACAATAATATCACCATCCTGATGTGGCGGCATAGAATCTCCTTCAACAGGGAAACCGCGGTATTTACCCACACCTAAAAATGGCAACGAAATTTGTTGTAATTGTTCTATATACTCTGGATCAGCATATCCGTTTAAATATCCTGCTTTTACCGTTTGAGTTACTACTTCAATACAATTTTCTCCACCTTGATCTACTTGAATAGGTAAAATCAAACGGTTATTTTCAAGTTTTAATAAATCATTAATCTCAATTTTACGCACATCAACAGATAACAATAAATCAATACTAATTTGGTAATACTGAGCTATTTTCTTAAGTATTTCGTAAGGTGCTTCTGAAGTTCCATCTTCATATTTTACATAACGTCCTCTAGTAATTACAAGGCTTTCGGCCACTTTACCTTGTGAAATTTTATGCTTGACCCGCAAAGCTCTGATATTGTCTGAAAATAAGGACATAGCGTTTTTGTTATAATTTGTAACAGCAAATATAACAAAATATGTTACTATCTGTACTATTTTTGTTGTTTAAAAAAAAGGAAATGACACGCGCAATTGTACACATGGATTTGGATACATTTTTTGTATCCTGTGAAAGATTAGTAAATTCTAAACTAAATGGTTTACCATTGATTATTGGAGGTGGAGAACGTGGCGTGGTTGCTTCCTGTTCCTATGAAGCTAGAACTTTTGGTGTTCGTTCAGCAATGCCTATAAAAATGGCACTTCGGCTTTGTCCACAAGCAAAAGTGATGAAAGGCGATATGGAATTATATTCTAAATTATCACATGATGTTACTCAAGTCATTGAAGAAAAAGCACCTATTGTAGAGAAAGCAAGTATTGATGAATTCTATCTTGATATTACAGGAATGGATAAATTTTATGGTTGTTCCCAATGGACAAATGAACTAGCACAATCGATTACAAAAGAAACTGGGTTGCCTATAAGTTTTGCTTTATCAGTAAATAAAACAGTTTCTAAAATTGGTACAGGCGAATCAAAACCAGTAGGAAGATTAGAAATCCCAGAAATTATGGTTAGATCATTTCTCAATCCACTCTCCATCCAAAAAATTCCTATGGTGGGTGATGTTACTTTTCAATTGTTATCGCGTATTGGTATTAGAAACATACAAACTCTTTCAGAAATGCCTGCGGAAGTATTGCAACGAATGATTGGAAAAAATGGTTTAGAATTATGGAAAAAAGCCAATGGAATTGATAATAATCCCGTTGAGCCTTATACCGAGCGAAAATCAATTTCAACAGAACATACTTTTATTCAAGACACAATTGATATCCCAAAATTAAAATCAATCTTAATTGGTATGGTCGAAAAATTAGCGTTTCAACTGCGATCCGAGGAATGGCTCACATCAACGGTAGTGATCAAAATACGCTATGCTAATTTTGATACAGAAACAAAACAATGCAAAATCGCCTATACATCAGCAGATCATATACTCACAAGAACCGTTACTGACTTATTTGATAAACTGTATCAACGTCGAATGCGGTTGCGACTCATTGGTATTCGCTTTAGCGGATTAGTACGCGGTACGTACCAAATCAATTTATTTGAAGATACCGAAGAAATGCTATCGCTTTATCAAGCAATGGACAAAATGAAAAAACGCTATGGCTTCGATGCAATTGCTCGCTGTGCTGGTGCCAACTTAAAAACAAAAAACAAAGATGTATCTTAATTGTCATTCCTTTCACAGCCTGCGTTACGGCACAATTCCACTAACTGATTTAGTACAACTGGCTGTACAATCTAATGTAAAAGCAATGGCACTAACCGATATTAATACCGTTACCGGAATTTATGATTTTATAAAAGAATGTCAAACGGTAGGTATAAAACCAATTGTTGGAATCGAATTTAGATATAATAATAAATTACTTTATATTGGCTTAGCTAAAAACGCCGAAGGCCTTGCTGAAATGAATCGGTTTTTGACTAAACATAATTTTGATGCAACTCCCTTACCCAATTGTGCTCCTCAATTTCAAAATGTCATTATTATTTATCCTATCGAAAATGTTCCTGATAGCTTTAACCATTTTGAATTTTTAGGCATACGACCAGAGCAATTGCCTTTACTTTATCATCCGGTATGGAAAGATAGATTAGATAAAATGGTGGTATTGCAACCCGTAACTTTTCGTACTAAAAAAGAGTTTAATCTGCATAAAATATTACGTGCTATTGATACTAATATCATTCTATCAAGACTTACTGAAGCTGATTATTGCAGCATCTCAGAGACCATGATTCCGTTAAAAGATTTATTAGAAAAATTTACAGACTATTCTATAATAATTGAAAATACTGAAAAAATAATTAACGAATGTAATTTTGAATTTGAGTTTAAAACCCCAAAAAACAGAACTAATTATACAGATAGCGGCGACAATGATATTCAATTACTGACGAGTTTAGCACATCAAGGATTAATAAAAAAATACGGACACAATAATCCATTAGCTAAAACGAGAGTTGAAAAAGAATTAAAAGTTATACATGAATTAAAATTTAGCGGTTATTTTTTAATTACTTGGGATATCATTCGGTATAGCAATAGCATGGGATTTATGCATATTGGTCGAGGTAGTGGTGCTAATAGTATTGTAAGTTATTGTTTGGGTATTACCGCTATTTGTCCACTTGAATTGGATTTATATTTTGAGCGTTTTTTAAATGTAAATCGTAAAAGTCCACCTGATTTTGATATTGATTGGAGTTGGAAAGAAAGAGATACGATCCTCGAATATATCTTTAATCGCTATGGTCGGGAGCATGTTGCTTTTTGTGGTACCAATGTAGAATTTAAGTACCGCTCAATTTTTAGGGAAGTCGGAAAAGTTTTTGGTTTACCCAAAGAAGAACTGGATGCCTTAGCTAAGAATCCGATGCAAATGCACGACACTAATTCGATAGTGGCGCTTGTACAAAAATATGGTATGTTACTCGAAAAATATCCCAATCAACGCAGTATGCATTCCTGTGGGATATTAATTTCTGAGCTACCTATTACAAATTACACCGTTTTAGAAATGCCTCCAAAAGGATTTCCTATTGTACTCTTTGACATGCATGTTGCAGAAGATATAGGTTTTGAAAAATTTGATATTTTAAGTCAGCGCGGCATTGGTCACATCGATGATTCAGTAAAACTGATTAAAAAAAACAGAGGTATTGAAATTAATATTCGTGACATAACATTATCAAAGAATGAAGCAAAATGCAACGACTATTTAAGTATTGGAAATACTATAGGCTGTTTCTATATTGAAAGCCCTGCCATGCGTGGTTTATTGCGAAGACTTAAATGTAATAATTATAAAACACTTGTGGCGGCATCATCTATTATTAGACCGGGTGTTGCTCAAAGTGGAATGATGAAGGAGTATATTTTTCGTCATAATCATCCGGATCGATTTGAATATTTCCATGACGTTTTTAAAGAGCAATTAGGAGAAACCTACGGAATTATGGTGTATCAGGAAGATGTAATTAAGATTGCACTTCATTTTGCAGGAGTTCCCGCCTCTGATGGTGATATTTTGCGTCGTGCAATGAGCGGCAAAGGACGTTCAGCGGCTGCATTACAAAAAGTAAAAAACAACTTTTTTGCCTGTTGCGCTCAAAAAGGGCATCCTGTAGCACTGAGTCAGGAAATTTATCGCCAAATTGAATCCTTTGCAGGTTACTCTTTTTGCAAAGCGCATTCTGCTTCTTATGCTGTTGAAAGTTATCAAAGTTTGTACTTAAAAGTACATTATCCCATAGAGTTTATGGTAGCGGTCATCAACAATCAAGGAGGTTTTTATAGAACGGAAGTTTATGTCCATGAAGCTAAAATGTCTGGTGGAGTCATTAATACTCCATGCGTTAATAAAAGTAATTATGAAACTACGCTTTATGGAATTCAAGTATTTCTGGGTTTGATGCATTTAGAAGGGCTTGAAGCCAAAGTAGCGCATCATATTGTGTTAGAACGCGATACTAATGGAGAATATAAATCATTAGAAGATTTTATCAATCGCATTGCAATAGGAATTGAAGGTATTCAACTATTGATTTTTATTGGCGCTTTTCATTTTACAGGTCAAACAAAAAATCAATTACTGGTTATTGCACGGTTGATATTGGTAAATTTTAAACCTGAAAATAGAAATTTAATGTTAATTCAAGAACCCGTTAAGGATTATCAGCTACCAGTATTAGCACGTTCAGCATTTGAAGATGCTTTTGATGAAATAGAATTATTGAGTTTTCCAGTTTCTTGTTCGCCATTTGATTTATTGCAAACTAAATATCGAGGAGGTGTTTTAGCGAAAGATTTATTGCATTATCATAAAAAAACGGTCAAAATGTTAGCGTATCTTATTTCTCGAAAACACGTTCCTACTAAAATGGGAACTATGTTTTTTGGTACTTGGATTGATATTGAGGGACATTTTTTTGACACAGCACATTTCCCCAATAGCCTCAAGCAATATCCTTTTCAAGGCGGTGGCTGTTATTTATTATTAGGAATGGTTGAAGTGGATTATCATTTCCCTAATATTACAGTTACTAAAATGGCAAAAATGCCCTTTATTCCAGATCCACGTTATTCTAATTCTAATGATAGACAATATAAAACGCATCAACAAATTAAGGAAGACATAAGTATGACTAATAGAGCGCCTTATCCGCAGGATATTAATCTACCAAGACATAAAATGAATGTTAAATAACGTTTTAATATAAGTGTAAAATTAAAATTTTGGGATTTATAAATTGCTCAGATTTAATTAATAAATGCAATTGGGGAAAACAAACAGATTATTTTATACTGATAGGAAATTTATTTTTTTATAAATTTTAATGTTTGAAAAACGCCTGATTCGTTCTCACAAAGTAAAAAATAATAGCCTGAAGTTAATCTGTTTAATTCGGATTGGTTGAGTTCGAGAGAGGGATTTTCATGAGTCAAAATGACTTCTTTGCTATATAGGGTTTTGCCTAGAATATCCTTAATTTGAATATTATTCTTTCCCATCATTTGTGGAGGAAAAAATAAATTTATTCTTTTATCCACAGGATTAGGATACAATTTAATATGCTCCATAATTATGTTTTCTAACCCAGTTGTTTGGGCATCGGCGCTTTTAATTTTTGTCTGACTCTTTGAAGAATTGTTAGAATTAATAATGGGATGACCGTAAGAATTTATTTCGTTTATAGAAGGATTTAAGTAATTACTTGAGATATAAGCAGCGGTTGTGCTCAAATTGTCTGAATCATCAAACAGAGTTGATCTATTCAATAAATCGTCATAATTTACGGTAAAATCAAGGGTTTTTTCCATGTCATCTAAATTAATTTTAGAGAAATGGCCATTTTGTTCTCCAATTTGCTTGTCAAATACCAATAAGGATGAGTCAATAGTTTCTCCTTGTACTTGGTCCGTTACCACCTTGGAAGTATCTATTATTTTTGAATTTTTAGGTTCAACTATTAATGGGTAACCGTAAATAATTATTTCGTTAACAGCACCGTAAGGACTTACTGGAGTTGATAGACGTAGATATCTTGTTGAAATTTCTGTGAGATGCTTATTCCATACTTTAAACTTGTCCAATGGGTCGGTTAACAATGTAGACCAGTTAGAAGGAGAACCATATTCGATAGTGAAATTGAATTTTGCATTCATGTCATGTAAATTTATTTCAGAGATATGATAGTATTTTTCTAAGTCTATTATTACATAATACGGAGCATTATTCATTGTATAAGATGGTTTCCATGAGTTGCTTATCGCATGTTCCCCAGCCTTAATGTTTAAATTTTGTTCATCAAAGAGAAAGAGAGGAGAGTGAACACTTCCCCCATTTACTTGGTCTGTAACCATGTTGGGAGTGATTATTATTTGTTCTGATTCAATAGTTAGTGGGTAACCATAAATAATTATTTCATTTACATTGGCAAAAACATTTTGATTCATAGAAAGACGGAGGAACTGAGTTGAAATGTTTGTTTCGTGCTTTTTCCAAACATTATATTTATCACAAGGCTCTACAAATAGAGTAATCCAGTCGGTAGAACTAGCATATTCAACAGTGAAATCATAGATGTCGTGCATGTCATGCAGATTTATTTCAGAAATATAATAGTTCTGGCCAAGATCTATAATAACTTGGTAAGGTGCGTTATTCATATTATAATGTGGTTTCCACGAATTACTTATGGCGTGTTCTCCATTTTTAATATTTAAATTTTGTTCATCAAATAAAAATAAGGGAGAACGTACACTACCTCCAGAAACCAAATCTGTAATCATATTTGGAGTAATAGTTATTAATTTGGGCTGGGTTTCAAAGTATTCAGGTCCTCCGGGCGCTCCCATATTTTGATATTCAACAGGAGAGCCATAAGCTAGAGAATAATCATTTAGTAGAGGATCCTTAAATTGGATTTGAGGTACCGTTGTTAACGTATTGTTTGACACGGAAAAATTAGTTGAATTTCCAGATTCATTACGATAAAATGTTATATCAGTATTGTATTTGTTATCTTCAACATTTAAATAGTTTATTTCGTTGTAATTCTTAATTACTTGGTTGCCTGCGGTAGCTCTAAAGAAATTGTGCTTAATTTCCAAAGGAGAAGTACTATTACTAAAAATTCGATTATCTAAAAATATGCCTTCATTAGAAGCTAAATAGTTGTTATTAATTATGCAGTCTCCTTTCCCCATTACAATAATTCCAAATGCTGGTGCGCCTTCAAAAATATTGTTATATACATTTGCAACACTGTTGTCACCAATTTGAAGCAAATTACCCTGCCACGCAGTATTCTCTAATCCAGCATTTAAAAGAGTGTTATTATAAATTTCAACATCTTCAACCATATTCGCTATTTGTATAGATTCTCTGCCCGTATTTCTAACAATATTATTGTAAATTTTAACATGTTTAAATTCCATTCCAGGACTCTTGGTTTCTCCTAAGTACATGCCCTCAACAACATTTTCAATAAAACAATCGTGTATTATAAGATTATTAAATACGGGATAAGGAATAGGCGGATTGGCTTCATAATTTTTTTTAGCCATGATTCCGTAAAAGCCATCATGACTAATTTTTATAAATTCAGCTTCACAATCAGAACTTAATTCTGAAAATGCCAGTCCACATTGATCGGCAGCTAACTCAAATCCATATTTGAAATTTGGATGGCCTGCGCCACTTATTTTAATGTATTTACAGTTTTCAAATGTTATAGCGCCCCAACTGTAACTATTGGGACTTTCAATTTTTACTTGGCCACCTTTGTTAATGATAACTAGAGGTTTATTTATATCACCATTAGTAAATTGAAATTTTAAAGGGTTTGTTCTTTTGGAGGAAATAAAAATAGTATCACCTCCAATGGTATGTCTTCCTAATGTTTGATTATTAACGAGATAAGGGAAAGTGTTGTCGATTTCGATATTTTTATTTTGCGAGTAAGATAGTGTGCTAACAAAAAAAAGGATAGAAAAACAGATGAAATTTTTGAGAAAAGTTATAATCATGATTTTTATTTAAATGGTTTTTTAAATTCTAAGTAAAGCAGTGAATTTATGAAAAATAGCAATATAAATGTTTACAAAAAATAAAAATCATACATCTGAGTAAGAAATTATTTTTACCCAATAAAAAATAAGTCGCAGTATATTATTGAGAAATCTGTTTTCTCAAAGAATAGTATTATTACGCCTTTTTCTTGATTTATAATTCATTGAAAATTCTAAAATAATTTATAAGCCCTAGTAAATAAATCAATTTTTAAAATAAAAATTAGTATTCAAGTTATATTCATAAATTAGTAAAACAACAACGCTAAAAAATTTAGTATAATACTCAAATAGGTAGTTTGCGATTTCATAAAAACGATAAAGATTTACAATATATTAAACTAATAGGCACTGAAATTGAGGAATTTCGAATGCTATTTCTAGATTGGATCAGTAGTTTTGACACTAATAATAATCTTATCTGGGACGAATGGGGTTTATTCAATCAACCAGGAGCTATTAAACCCAATATACTAGATAATTATAAGGAGGATGATTTTAATATTGACGATTTTCTAAATGATTTTTCAGAAGATGAAGATTAATTATTTACAACTGACTCCTAAAGAAAAACCTTTATTAAATGAATAATTTATAATAAACGATTTAGAACCAATAAAAAAAGAGTAAATATCAAATAAATACAAGAAACAATTTATTCTTGCAATTTTAACATGAAAACACATCGGTGATTATCGCACACGAATTTATCCTTAAATCTTACTTTATACAATCTAAAAATAGTAAAATAATTATACGTCATTTTGACTTCACTCATCGTAAAATAATAATAGGTTGCGTTTACTATAAGCGTTGCTAAAATAAAAACAGATTAATCTTTGTAAATTTTATAAGATTTACAAGGATTAATCTGTTTTTAAAGTTTTATTTTAATT
This sequence comes from Flavobacterium sp. PL11, assembly GCF_035985025.1. Classification (NCBI taxonomy): domain Bacteria; kingdom Pseudomonadati; phylum Bacteroidota; class Flavobacteriia; order Flavobacteriales; family Flavobacteriaceae; genus Flavobacterium; species Flavobacterium sp. PL11. The sequence continues at coordinate 19,378 of NZ_JAXCIA010000036.1, read as the reverse complement.
GGAATCAAATCTCCAAATTAAATAAAATAATTATTGCATTTTTGCTTTTAAAGCTTTTGATTCAGCAGTCATTTCTAATGCGCTATATACATTCAAAAGAGTTTTAGCTACATCTACATTTGCAGTGTCTAATTCGTACGCTTTTTTAAGAGAAGGAATTACACTTTTAAAGATATTATCTCTTTTTATCTTTAATTCATCATAACGCTTCATATCTTTGGTAGAAGTACCTAATTTATTCATTTCATCAATTATTACTTTTTCACCGTCAAGTTTTAATGCTGCAAGATTGATATATGCATTAATATAATCTGGTTTGATTTCGATAGCACGACTATAATATTTTTCAGCCTCGGCCATATTACCTGCAGTACCACTTATTACTCCTAAGTTGAAAGTCAAATCAGCATCATTAGGATTTTTAGCTAAAACTTCTCCGATTAATTTTTTATAAGTTTCAAAATCTTTAGTTTCTAAATATAAATTAGCTTCCGTTAGTACTAATGAATTATCATCTGGATTAGCCATTCTCGCTTCAGAAATTGCTTTTTTAGCTTCTTCTGTTTTACCGTTTTCAACTAAAATTAAAGCCATATTTTTATAGATCTCTCCTCTTTTTGAAGCTACATCTTCATTTCTTGGCTTTTCATGAGTTCCAATTTTAACAGATAAATCTCTTTCTTTTACATTATCAAAAAAGTCTTCACCACTAGTTAGCTTGTTTATTGCAAAATAGCTTTTTCCTTTTCCTGAATAATTTAATTTCTTTAAATTTTCATACATTTCAAGTGCTTTACTATATTCTTTTGCATTAACATAAGTAGATGCAGCATAATAAAGATTAATAGTATCTTTTTTATCTAATAAATAAGCATCATATAATTTTTTTGCACTTTCTGCATGTTTGTCAACTTTAGAATCCGCAATAGCGCTATTTATTAAATTGAATTTAATATCTTTTAATGAAGTTTGTGCTTGCGAAGTATATTTTGATTTTCCTGTCGCTTTTTCAACTTCAATTAAATTTTGATAAGCAGCCGTTGCCAGTTCCAGATTTTTATCTGCACTAACTTTTTTATTGGCTAAATCTAAAAGAGCATTTCCTTTTACAAAGAAAAATTGTGCTTTTTCTGTCTCAGAGGCAGTAGACATTAACGACTCTGCTTCCATTAAAATAGTAGCTGCTTCTTGAGATTTACCAGCTTTAATAGCTTTTTCAGCAGCTTTTATTTGATCTTTTTGAGCAAAAGTAGCTACTGATATCAATAACGCTGATGCTAGTAATACATATTTACTTTTCATAGTATTCTTGTTTTGTTTAATAATTATTATTGTTTGAAATTTTAATTTTATGCTTCATCATCATCAGCATCTTCTTCTTCAGCCTCGTCATCGAGTTCTTCCTTGCTATCAGCATCGTCGTCGTCTTCATCTTCATCAATTACTTCCTCTTCAAGCGCTTCTAAAAGTGGTTTAACCCTTTCTATTGTTTCGGTCTCAACCACATTTCCATCTTCATCAACAACTACTTCTACAACATCATCTTTCATTACTTTAGTAACTGCTGCGATTGAATCCTTGCCTTTTAAGTTAATTAATTTAACTCCTTGAGTAGCACGACCCATTACACGTAAATCCTCGATAGCCATTCTAATTGTTAATCCTGATTTGTTAATAATCATTAAATCATCAGCATCAGTAACGGCATTGATCGAAATTAAATTCCCCGTTTTTTCAGTAATGTTTAATGTTTTCACACCTTTACCACCACGATTTGTAATTCTATAAACGTCCTCACCATCTTCATCAACTAGTTTGGTACGCTTACCATAACCATTTTCGGTAACAACCAAGATCTGAGAATCATTAATATTTTCCTTATCAACAGTAACCATACCAATTACTTCATCAGTATCATCTTTTAGTGTAATTCCACGTACGCCCGAAGCTGTTCTACCCATTGGACGAGTTTTAGTTTCCTCAAAACGAACTAATTTTCCTGATTTTACCGCTAATATAATTTGGCTTTCCCCATTTGTTAATTTAGCTTCTAATAATTCATCACCTTCTTTTATAGTTATCGCAGCAACGCCATTGACTCTTGGTTTTGAATATTTCTCAAGAGATGTTTTCTTAACTTGACCTTTTTTAGTCACCATAATCAGATTATGGCTATTAATATACTCTTTGTTCTTCAAATCTTGTGTGCAAATAAATGCTTTCACTTTGTCGTCACTTTCGATGTTTACTAAATTTTGAATTGCTCTTCCTTTAGCTGTTTTAGAACCCTCTGGAATTTCATAAACACGCATCCAGAAACACTTCCCTTTTTGAGTAAAGAACATCATATACTGATGATTAGTAGCTACAAACATGTGTTCTAAGAAATCTTGATCTCTTGTTCCAGCACTTTTTTGACCTACTCCACCTCTATTTTGTGTTTTATATTCGGTAAGGTTCGTACGTTTAATATAGCCTGCGTGAGAAATGGTTATAACTACATTCTCATCAGCAATTAAGTCCTCGATACTTACATCTCCGCCAGAATATTCAATGACAGAACGACGCTCATCTCCGTATTTTTCACGAATTTCGATTAGCTCTTCTTTAATCAATTCTGTTCTTAAATGTACATCTTCTAACAATGCTTTTAAGTGTGCAATTAATTTCATTAACTCTTCATATTCAGCTCTCAATTTGTCTTGTTCTAGACCAGTCAATTGACGCAAACGCATTTCTACAATAGCACGCGCTTGAATATCGGATAATTCAAATCTTTTTATTAATTTTTCGCGAGCTTCTTCTGTATTTTTCGAACTTCTAATTAAGGCTATTACTTCGTCAATATTATCAGAAGCGATAATTAAACCTTCTAAAATATGCGCTCTCTCTTCTGCTTTACGCAATTCGAAACGCGTTCTTCTCACCACAACATCGTGACGATGCTCTACAAAATAGTGAATCATCTCTTTTAGATTCAGCATTTGTGGACGCCCTTTAACCAATGCAATATTATTTACACTGAAAGACGATTGAAGTTGTGTGTACTTATATAAGGTATTTAAGACTACATTAGGAGTAGCATCGCGTTTCAAAATATAAACGATACGCATACCGTTTCTATCTGATTCATCGCGAATATTAGCTATTCCTTCAATTTTTTTATCATTAACTAAATCAGCAGTACGTTTTATCATATCTGCTTTGTTGACTTGATATGGAATCTCAGTCACAATAATAGATTCTCTTCCATCTACTTCTTCAAAACCAACTTTTGCACGCATGACAACACGTCCTCTACCTGTTTTGAATGCTTCACGAACACCTTCATAACCGTAAATAACTCCACCTGTTGGAAAATCTGGCGCTTTAATATAATTCATCAACTCATCGATTTCGATGTCATTGTTGTCCATAAAAGCTAATGTACCATTGATTACCTCTGTTAAGTTGTGCGGTGGCATATTAGTAGCCATACCTACTGCAATTCCTGTTGCTCCGTTGATTAACAAAGTAGGAACTCTCGTTGGCATTACTTTTGGCTCATACAAGGTATCATCAAAATTCAATTGAAAATCAACTGTTTCCTTTTCTATATCAGCCATAATCTCTTCCGAGATCTTGCGCATTCTTGCCTCTGTATAACGCATTGCAGCTGGACTATCACCATCTACAGAACCAAAATTACCTTGGCCATCCACAAGTAAATAACGCATGCTCCATTCTTGAGCCATACGTACCATCGCGTCATAAACTGAGGTATCTCCGTGCGGGTGATACTTACCTAAAACTTCACCAACAATTCTAGCGGATTTTTTATGGGCTTTATTTGAAAAAACTCCTAAATCATACATTCCGTAAAGAACTCTTCTATGAACTGGCTTTAAACCATCTCTAACATCTGGAAGCGCTCTTGATACAATTACTGACATCGAATAATCGATATAAGCTGATTTCATTTCATCTTCTATGTTAATAGGAATTAACTTTTCTCCTTCAGACATAAGTTGTTATATTAAAAAATTATATTAGTTACAAAACGTGCCAATATACGCCTTTTTGAATTTTTTTTACTATTTTTTAAGTTCTTATTTTAATGATTTATCAACAAATTAATTCTATTTCATAATTAATAATTTATGGTAAATTTAACGCTAGAATCGTTATATTTTTTGTCAATTAGCTGACAAGAGTTGTAACAGGAATAGTTTTTGTTTTTAAAACAGTAATTCACTAAATTTACAATATCAAATAAATATTATGGATGATAATTTTTCACCAAGAGTAAAAGAAGTTATTACTTACAGCAAAGAAGAAGCTTTGCGATTAGGTCATGATTACATAGGAACGGAACATTTAATGCTGGGTATTCTTAGAGATGGAAATGGAAAAGCAATTCAAATACTTAATAATCTTAATGTTGATTTAGATCACCTGCGTAGAAAGGTCGAAATTCTTAGTCCTGCGACTTTAGGACTAGAAATCAATTTGGAAAAGAAGAATTTACATTTGACTAGGCAAGCTGAACGAGCGTTAAAAACTACTTTTTTAGAAGCTAAAGTATTCCAAAGTACATCGATCAGTACTGCACATTTACTATTATGCATATTAAGAAATGAAAATGACCCAACAACAAAGCTACTGAACAAACTCAAAATTGATTATGATGTAGCTAAAGAAAACTATTTAAATATGACTCCAAATCAAGAAGATTTTATGGACAATCTACCTAAAAATCAATCCTACAATGATGATTCAGGACAAGATGACAGTCTAAAAGAAGGGACTTTTAACAATCCCGCCAACAAGTCAAACAAAAAATCTAAGACCCCAGTATTGGATAATTTTGGGAGAGATTTAACAGAAATGGCCGAGGAAGGAAAACTCGATCCTGTGGTAGGTAGAGAAAAAGAGATTGAGCGTGTATCTCAAATTTTAAGTCGCCGTAAAAAGAATAACCCATTATTAATTGGAGAACCAGGGGTGGGAAAATCAGCTATTGCTGAAGGTTTAGCACTGCGAATTATTCAGAAAAAAGTTTCACGCACATTATTTAATAAACGTGTGGTTACTTTAGACTTAGCAAGTTTAGTTGCTGGTACAAAATATAGAGGTCAATTTGAAGAGCGAATGAAAGCTGTGATGAATGAACTTGAAAAAAACGATGATATTATACTTTTCATAGATGAAATTCATACTATCGTTGGTGCTGGTGGTGCAACAGGTTCTTTAGACGCATCTAATATGTTTAAACCCGCGTTAGCTCGTGGAGAAATTCAATGTATTGGTGCCACAACATTAGATGAATATCGTCAGTATATTGAGAAAGATGGAGCGCTTGAAAGACGTTTCCAAAAGATAATTGTTGAACCAACATCTGTTGAAGAGACCATTACCATTTTGCATAATATCAAAAACAAATATGAAGATCATCATAATGTTACTTATTCTGATGATGCTATTGAGGCTTGTGTAAAATTAACGGATAGATACATGTCTGACCGCTTTTTGCCAGACAAAGCAATTGATGCATTAGATGAAGCGGGTTCGCGAGTTCATATTACAAATATTGAAGTTCCAAAACAAATTTTAGATCTTGAACGTCAGCTAGAAGACGTACGTGAATTAAAAAATGTAGTGGTAAAAAAACAAAAATATGAGGAAGCAGCTAAACTTCGTGATGATGAAAAACGAATAGAAAAAGATTTGGCTATAGCCCAAGAGCAATGGGAAGAAGATGCTAAAAATAATCGAATTGAAGTAAGTGAAGATAATGTTGCTGATGTTGTCTCGATGATGAGCGGTATTCCTGTAAATCGCATTGCACAAACAGAAAGTAACAAATTAGCTAAATTACCAGAACTCATAGAAGGAAAAGTAATTGGACAAAGAGAGGCGGTGATGAAAATTGCTCGTTCCATTCAAAGAAATCGTGCTGGACTAAAAGATCCTAACCGACCAATTGGTTCTTTTATTTTCTTAGGTCAAACTGGAGTTGGAAAAACACAATTAGCGAAAGTTTTAGCAAAAGAATTATTTGATTCGGAAGATGCGTTGATCCGAATTGACATGAGCGAATACATGGAGAAATTTGCAATTTCAAGATTAATTGGTGCGCCTCCAGGATATGTAGGCTATGAGGAAGGCGGACAATTAACAGAGAAAGTTCGAAGAAAACCTTATTGCGTAGTATTATTAGATGAAATTGAAAAAGCGCATCCTGATGTATTTAATATGCTGTTGCAGGTATTAGATGATGGTTATTTGACAGACAGTTTGGGACGCAAAATTGATTTCAAAAACACTATTATTATAATGACTTCTAATGTGGGAGCCAGACAATTAAAAGATTTTGGACAAGGTGTAGGTTTTGGAACTGCTGCAAAAGTGGCCCAAGCCGATGATAATTCGAAAAGCATTATCGAAAACGCACTGAAAAAAACTTTTGCACCTGAATTTTTAAATAGAATTGATGATGTAATCGTATTTAATGCTTTAGAAAAAGAGCATATCAACTTGATTATCGAAATTGAGTTGAAAAAACTATATGCTCGTGTAGCAGAATTAGGATATCAATTGAATCTTTCGGATAAGGCGAAATCATTTATTGCTGATAAAGGTTTTGATAGACAATTTGGAGCTAGACCTTTAAAAAGAGCGATTCAAAAATACGTTGAAGATGCACTAGCTGAAGAAATTATAACTTCTAAAATAGGTTCTGGAGACGAAATATTTATGGATATCGAAGAAGGTGCTGAAGAACTAACAGTAAAAGTTCACAAAGCTGGGGAACCAACTAATTTATAAGTTTAAATACTATTTTTTTAAGCCCGTTATGTTTTATTCATAGCGGGCTTTTTTATTGGTTTAAAACGAAATGATCTATTTAAAAAAATATTACTAAAGTATAGAAATTTTTAAATCAAATTAAAAATTTTGTAAAGTTTGAAACTTTAAAATGGGATTAAAATATTTATTTTTTTGAAATTAAGCATTGATTTATGATAAAAAAAAGACAATAACTACACGCATTAATTATTATTAACACTCCTTTTTAGAAAACAAATATTTACATTTGGTTTTTATAAATCGAGAAAATTAAATATATCTTATGCAAGATGATAAAGTCATTTTAGGAAGTGAAGAGTGGTGCTCTTTTCCAGAAATAGGAATTCCTATTATTAAAGCTCGAGTAGATTCAGGTGCTAAAACGTCGGCTTTGCACGCCATTAATATTGCACCTTTTATTAAAAATGATAGTAACTGGGTACGGTTTGATATCAATCCCATTCAAAATAATTTAAAAACGGTAATTCATTGTGAAGCACCATTAGTTGATAAAAGAATTGTAAAAAGTTCAAGCGGTTTTAGAGAGCAGCGGTCTGTAATTCAGGCTAATTTACAAATTGGAACTTCCATCTGGGCAATAGAAATGACATTGACTAATCGAGATTCAATGGGTTTTAGAATGCTTTTAGGTCGCGAAGCCATGAGTGGAAGAGTTTTAGTAGATCCAGAGCGTAAGTATCTTTTAGGTCAACCCACCGCCGAGAGTTTAAAGGAACTTTATAAAAATTCTGAAAAAGCAAGTTCTGGATTAAGAATAGGCCTTTTGGCTAGTAATCCAGATTTATATAGCAATAAACGTATCATGGAAGCTGGTGAAATGCGTGGTCATGAAATGCATTTTTTGAACATCAAAGAATGTTATATGAAACTAGACGCAAAAACTCCTGAAATCCATTACAGAGGTGGAAAAATATTAAATCAGTTTGATGCAATTATACCTAGAATTAGACCAAGTATTACTTTTTATGGTTGTGCTTTAACAAGACAATTTGAAGCTTTAAAAGTATATTGCTTAAATTCTTCTCATGCTATTACACAATCTCGTGATAAACTGTATTCTTTGCAATTGTTACTAAATCATGGAGTGGAAATTCCTACAACGGGATTTGCTAATTCACCTTTGGATACTGATGATTTGATAAAAATGGTGGGTGGACCACCATTAATAGTAAAATTATTAGAGGGAACTCAAGGAAAAGGAGTTGTGCTCGCTGAAACTAAGAAAGCAGCTGAAAGTGTGATCAATGCTTTTAAAAGTTTAAATGCTAATATATTAGTTCAAGAATTTATTAAAGAAGCTAATGGCAAAGACATACGCTGTTTTGTGATTGATGGCAAAGTGGTTGCAGCGATCCAGCGCGAAGCAATGCCAGGGGAATTTAGAGCAAATATCCATCTTGGAGGAACGGCCTCGATTATAAAGGTAACTTCTGAAGAAAAACGTATTGCTATAAAAGCAGCTAAAGCAATGGAATTGAAAGTAGCAGGTGTCGATATTATTCGATCGTCTAAAGGACCTTTATTACTAGAAGTAAATTCCTCTCCAGGACTTGAAGGAATTGAGGGTGCAACTAATAAAGATATTGCTGGAGAAATGATTAAAGCAATCGAAAAGAATTTTAAAATGAAATAACATATTTTGCAAAAGAATACCTCCATGAATTGACTATTTAATTGCTTAATTATGAAAAACACTCAGCAAATATTAGAAATTAATAAACGCCAAAAAGACTTTTACAATTCCTCTCAAAAAGCAAAGAAAAATTTTATTTCTACTATTTGGTCAAATCTGAGAAATGGAATTTTAAATGATTTTAGGTCTAAGTTCGATATTAAGAACCGTGTACATGAGCAACATAAAATATGGTTGGGAGATTTACGCAATAAAAAAATATTAGATTTGGGGTGTTTGCGGGGTAATTATTTATCAATATATATGGCTCAAAATGCCAAAGAATATATTGGAATCGATTTGAGTGATGTGGCTATTGCTTCGCTTGTGCAAGACCTCAAAAAACACGATTGTAAAAATGTTCGAGGAATTGCTATCGATTTCTTATCACCTGAATTTCACGATACTGATTTTGATATTATTTATGCATACGGAGTATTACATCATTTTGAAAATTTCGATTTATTAATTTCTAAACTTAATGAAAAGCTCAATAATAATGGCATTATTATCAGTTATGACCCACTTGACACAAGTTTACCAATACAACTTTTAAGAACTCTTTACAGGCCATTTCAAAGTGATAAAGATTGGGAATGGCCATTTACCAAAAAAACGATACAAAAAATTTCGGAAAATTTCAAAATTGAAGACATAAGAGGTCTTTTAGGTATGAGTAAATATGGAGTTGCATTCAATCTTTTGCCCTTGAGTACATCCTTTAAAGTAAAAAAGATAAGTGCAATGATAGAAAAAGACTGGAATATTTTGAAACTTGATCAAATATATTCTTGTATGCATGTCACAATGTTGCTCCGAAAAATATAGAAACTTAATAGTAGCTTTAAATATGTAGATAGTCATTATTGGATAAACTATCTTTTATTCAATTAAAGATTAGTAAAAGATAACTAGTTAAAATATAAACTAATTATTATTTAAAATTAGAAGTTGGTTTACGATTTTAAAAATTCTAATGATTTGATAATAAAGTCATAATATTATAAGCATTTACATCTTTTTAGATTTTTTAGTTAATAAAGTACAGCGGTAATTGGTAAACTTATTTCTTTGATTAATTCGTCATTTAGATTTTCCATTGTTAATCCAACATTATTTAAAACATTCCAAAGTTGATCTTGTGATTGTAACATGTGCAATAGTCTCTCCTTTCCATACATCCGTAATGTTCTTTCACAAATTAACGCAGAAGTCATATATGGAACTGAAGTTTCTTTTTCATAATACAATCTTTCATAAGGATTAAAGTGATTTTTGAAATCATGTTTGGGATTTTCGATTATAAATTTTTTAAACTTTTTCCTATGCCATTCATAATCATATTTTCCACTACCGGCGAGGTAAGTTGCAATTCCTTCATCAAGAAATTTGTCAATTTTAGGATAAAGCTTATTGGTGTAAATATGAACGATCTCGTGAGTATAAATCTCCGAACTATTTCCTGAAAAAATAATATTGCCATAATCAGCAAGCCCACCAGAATCATCGATATACATCATTGGATTATAATCGAAACCTTTTATTTCAAAAAGTTCTTTTGGATTTACGCACGAATAATATGTTATCGATATTGGTTTTGTATTGAAAAAATCACATAATTTCTTGATCGATTTATTTTGAGCTTTAATTTCTTTGTGATTTATATTTTTAATCGGTGAAATAATATGATTAATACTCTCCTTTTTTTCTCTTTTCCAATTTCTTGTGGCAAAATCTAAATAACTACTAAATTTTATTTCTTCTCTTTTAACATTTGCTATTATATTGTAGATCAATTTAATAAAATTTTCATCAGTTTGTGGATTGTGTCCCAAATACGCAATTTTTAAAACTTTTTGATTTTCATTTTCTGTCGACAAGACTTCCATTAATGTCGGTTTAAAAAAGTCTTTACCAAACTTACTTTGCTCGATGTTATAGAGATCTAAATAAGGATAAGTATACTTCTGGAAATCGGATTGTAACCAATAATCATTTTCAATAATTGATTTATTTTTTGATTCTAAAAAGCTACTTAATGCTGAAATAATTTTAATTGTTACTGGATTCTTTTGATCAATTATCGGGGAGACTGTCAAATGGAAGTTTTCGATAACTTGAGATTGTGCGATACAATCCAAAGATATAATTATCAGTATTGTTACAATTATCTTTTTCATTTCAAAATTTATTGATTTATCAAAGCAGTTTTTGGTTTAAAACTATATTTTTTTACAGAATTTTAATCATATAAATTTCAATGATTCACAGTGCATAAAGTAAAGTTTTTAAAATTGGTTTAAGAATATTTATAATATCAGAATCTATGAATAAAAGTGAACGAAATAAATATGGTGAATAATATTGTTATATAAAAAAGGTAATTAAGACTTAAAAAAAAATTTAAATCACTTTATTATGATTCAATGGTTTTAAAAAAATCAAGCAGTTTCAGCTGATAATTTTTTTACTTCTCATAAAGTGCGTTAGATTGAATCTTACTTTTACTGCTCATTTTACACTTTGATTTAAATTAACACTTAACTTTAATCTGTGGGCAAATTTATTTTTAATAATATTTTTTTACACAATCCAATTAATAAATTATAAAGAATGTTATAAATTAATCTTTGTCTCTGCTAATTCTTTACTTTACCTCTTTTGTGCTGCCCTACGATAAGAATATTTTATAAAGATAATTTTTTTTTGATGAATTATTTTGATACCTGGTATAATCATACAATACATTTTTAGTGTCACAATCGCATTTTTCAATCCATCATAGCTTTATTTAAAAATAAAAACCATAAAAAAACCATCCTAAAAAGAATGGTTTAAAATATTATGATTAACTGTATTAAATAAAAACCGCTAAAGTATAATATATAAGTGCTGCTAGTATTGCTGAAATTGGAATCGTTAAGACCCAAGCCCAAATCAAACTTACTGTCATTCCCCACCGTACTGCAGAAACTCTTTTTGTAAGTCCAACCCCAATTATAGAACCTGTAATGGTATGTGTTGTACTTACTGGAACTTTAAAGTGTTCTGTGAAATATAAAGTTAATGCTCCTGCGGTTTCGGCGGCAACTCCCTCAAAGGAAGTTACTTTAGTGATTTTAGAACCCATTGTTTTAACAATCTTCCAACCACCGCTCAAAGTTCCCGCTGCAATTGCTGAGTAACAAGCTAACGGAATCCACTCTGGCATTTTGAAATCTCCATCCGCATTTGGTAATACCACATCAAGCCAGTCTGGTAGCATATCTTGCGAAATTCCGCTGGTGTGAATGTAAACTGTAACCGCTGCTGCAATAATTCCCATTACTTTTTGAGAATCATTACCACCATGTCCTAAACTAAATGCTGCTGATGATAAGAGTTGCATTTTCTTTAACCAATAAGTAGATTGATATAAATTTAAACTACTAAATAATAAACAAAAACAACTTATTGATAATATAATGAAAGCGACCAGAAACCATTTGATATTATGTGATTCAAAAACTATACTCCATAAATGGGAATCAAAACGTGGTCTTTTGATATCATTGTAATAGATCATCTGACTTTCTACAAAAAGTATTGTTGCTACCATCAAACCAATGGTGAAGATCTTTGGATATATAGTTTTTCTTGACGCATTAAGTAACCAAATAGAAATCAGGTAAGACATAAATGCACCTAATACAGGAGCTAAAACTATAAACGCAATAATAACTAAAACACCTGAAGGGAAACCACCATCATAACCTGCAGTATACCAGTTTACTGTATCATACCAATACGCGGTATGCTTATCTAAACCTGTACCTACTGAATAACCTGCAAATCCATGAACTGCAATAGCATGGGCAATTGCTGCTCCGGCAAAACCACCAATTAACGTATGTGATGAACTCGAAGGAATGCCTTGCCACCATGTAAATAAATTCCAAATTATTGCTGCTATTACCCCAGCAAGAATTACAACTAAATCAATTTCAAGTGTATTGGCCGTTTTTGCTACAGTATCAGCCACGCCAAAACCAAAAACCCAATAGGCTAGAAAGTTAAAAAATGCCGCCCAAAGGACCGCTTGAAAAGGGGATAAAACCTTAGTAGCAACAACTGTTGCAATAGCATTAGCAGCATCATGAAAACCATTGATGTAATCAAAGATTAACGCTAATATTATTATAATAATAAGTAAAGTAAATTCCATAATGATAATTGTACTATATAATCGATAGGATTAGGAATGTTTTACAGAGATAGATTCTAAAACACCAGCCACACTTTTACATTTATCGGTTGCCGCTTCCAGCATAGATAATACTTCTTTGTACTTAATTATATTTTTAGCATCCGTTTCATTTTCAAATAAATCAAGAACAGCTTTATCGTACACATTATCAGATTTGTTTTCTAACTTATTAATTCTAGCAATGGCATCCGTAATGATCTTCATTTTTTTCAAATTACGTAATTCTCTCACTGCAACATCTATATTTTGACAAGCTTCTAAATTAATTTCAGTTAGTTTTCTAATTGATTTAGTAATCTTATCCACTTGATATAATTTCATTCTGCTAGAAGTACCATGAAGGTCATCGGCTACGTTATCAATAGAAATGATTAAAGCATGTATATCTTCTCTATCGAATGGAGTGATAAAATTTCTACTAAGTTCCAAATTTGTTTGACGCGTGATGTCTTCGCCTTTTTGCTCTAAAGCATCTATTTTCTGAAAAATAACGTTACGTTCCTTTAATGGTAGATTTACTGCCTCGTGCAAATTAGTCGCAATTTCGATTAAGTTACTCGAGGCTGCTTCGAATAATGGAAAGAATTTTTTATCCTTTGGAACTAAAAATTGGAAAAAATTATTGATGTTCATTTTTATGAATTTAATGCGACAAAATTACTGCATTCTTTTCGTCTAATGTTAAGTTAATATTAACAATTTTCTGAGCGAATAATTAAATTTTAAAATGACAATCTGTCTAACAATAGTGTAAACCATTTTATCGTCCTTAATTACAATTTATAATTTTAAAAATTATCATTTTATAAAGCAGTGTATAGTATTGGTACAGCATTAATAATTTAAAAATATTTTTTTATTGACATGTAATTTAGAATTTAAAAGTAGTTTTAATGACCTTATAAAACCGTGATATGGGACTAAAACACTTACTTTTTAAAATAATAAGTACTAAAATAATGGCTTTGTCATAAAGAAATTAAATGAATAGTACAATTACACCTATTAGAAACCATCGATTATTTAGGTATCTATAATTAGAGCTTGGAATTATGAAATATTCGTAAAAGATGATGGTGGTTTATTATCTTTATTTAAATTACTGTAAGTTTGTAAAGTAAAATGAAAAACAATACAGCTATATATCAATCTTCGATCTCAATTCCATCATCGGTTTTGACTGCTGTAACATTTACTACAACCACTACTACCCCTTTGGGGTAAACAATCTTCATATAAACCTATATATTATATTTTTCTTTTTAGAAAGAAAATTTTCGGGTGTACAAAAACAGTACACCTTCTAGATTAGAAAAAAAAATTTCATCCCAAGATAGAATTCAGTAGTGATAATCGATAATACAAAACAAAAATAAACTCGTATGAAAGTATTAAAATTTGGCGGGACTTCGGTTGCCAATGCTCAAAATATAAAATTAGTCTTAGATATAATAATTAAAAACGCAACGAATGAAAAATTAATAGTTGTAGTTTCTGCTTTTAGTAAAGTTACTGATATGCTCCATTTGGCTTCAAGTAGTGCAGCAGCTGGTGACGAAAATTATAAAGTTATTCTTGCTGAAATAGAGAAAAAACATTTAGACGCTATTAAAGAACTTATTCCTGTAAGTGAACAAAGTGGACTTTTAAGTCATATCAAAAGAATTATAAATCATCTTGAAACATTATTAGACGGTTGTTTTCTTTTAGGAGAACTCTCAATGCGCACATCCGACACGATTTTAAGTTTTGGAGAATTACTTTCTTCTTATATAATTGCAGAAGCTTTAAAGCAAAATTTTAAAAATAGCAGCTATAAAGACAGTAGAGAATTAATAAAAACGAATAGTTATTTTGGTAAAGCAGCCGTTAACTTTACTATTACAAATGAGTTGATAATTGATTTCTTTAATGCAAATGAAGATCAAGTTGTTATTATGCCAGGATTTATAGCAGCGTCTATGAACGGAATAAACACCACTTTAGGTCGCGGTGGATCTGATTATTCTGCTGCAATTATCGCAGGAGCACTCCATGCAAACCAATTGGAGATATGGACTGATGTAAATGGAATGTTTACCGCAAACCCAAAAGTGGTAAAACAAGCACAGCCTATCGCTTTTATTTCTTATCAAGAAGCAATGGAGTTATCACATTTTGGTGCAAAAGTTTTATATCCGCCAACTATTCAACCTGTTTTAAGAAAAAATATTCCGATAATAATCAAAAATACTTTTGAGCCAGAAATTGTTGGAACTTATATTTCTAATCAGGAAATGATTTTTTCCAATCCCGTAAAAGGTATAAGCCATATTAACAATATCACCTTAATTACGTTAGAGGGTTCCGGTATGATTGGTGTTTCTGGTTCTTCAAAGCGACTTTTTGAAGTACTATCGCATCAAAATATAAATGTCATTTTTATTACTCAGGCATCTTCCGAGCATTCTATCTGTATTGGAATATTAAATTCTGATGCAGATAGTGCAGAAGAAGCCATTAACAAAGCATTTGAAATTGAAATTTCTCAAAACAAAATTGATTTATGTATTGTTGAGAAAAATCTCTGTATTATCGCTTTGGTTGGAGAAAACATGAAAAATCATCAAGGTTTAAGCGGTCGAATGTTTAGTACACTAGGAAAAAACAATGTGAATATCCGAGCCATTGCCCAAGGCGCATCTGAAAGAAATATTTCGGCAGTGATCAACGAAAGAGATGTTAAAAAAGCTTTGAATACACTACACGAAAACTTTTTTGAAGAAAATACAAAACAGCTAAACTTATTTGTAATGGGTGTGGGTAATGTGGGCGAAAAATTTATGGAGCAGATTCAGCAGCAAAAGAAATTCTTAAAAGAAAATCTAAAAATAAACTTGCGTGTAATTGCCGTATCAAATTCGCGAAAAATGCATTTTGATGAAGAGGGTATCGATCTCAAGGAGTGGCAAACTTTATTAGAAAATGGCGAAATTGCTAATCAAGAAAAATTTATTGATACCGTAAAAGAGCTTAATTTACGCAACAGTATATTTGTAGATATTACGGCAAATGAAAATATTTCAAAAACGTATGAACAGTATTTAAAGCGCAACATCGCGGTTGTGACTTGTAACAAAATTGCCTGTGCATCAGAATATGATAATTACAAAAAACTAAAAAAACTATCACAGCAATTTAATGCTCCCTTTTTATTTGAAACTAATGTTGGTGCTGGTTTACCTATTATAGATACTGTAAAAAATCTTGTTGCATCGGGTGATAAAGTCAATAAGATTCAAGCGGTTTTATCAGGAAGTTTAAATTTTATTTTTAACAATTTTGATGAAAAAAATTCATTTCATGATGTTGTTATAGAAGCTGGAGTACAAGGATTTACGGAGCCAGACCCTAAAATTGATTTGAGCGGAATTGATGTCGCTAGAAAAATATTAATTCTAATTAGAGAGAGTGGTTACCAAATGGAAATCGACGAGATTGAAAATGAATCGTTCATGCCCGCTGAATGTTTAGATACCACTACAAACCAAGCCTTTTTTGATTCATTAATAAAGCACGCTGCTCATTTTGAAGCGATTTATAAAGATGCCTTGAGCAAAGATTCAAGACTTAAATATGTAGCTCAATTTGAAAATGGAAAAGCAAATGTAGGTTTGCAATTTATAGCAAAAGATCATCCTTTTTATAATTTAGAAGGAAAAGACAATATTGTGTTGTTTTTTACGGACAGATACGTAGATCAGCCATTATTGATAAAAGGTGCTGGTGCAGGCGCTGCTGTTACGGCCTCTGGGATTTTTGCTGATGTAATCCGAATTGGAAACAGATAAGTCCCCTAACCCCGCCACGGCGAGTGAATAAAAAATATAGTCTATGAATGAAATAAAAATATTTTGCCCAGCTACTATTGCTAACCTTTCCTGCGGATTTGATGTTCTTGGGTTGTGTTTAGAAACAGCAGGTGACGAAATGATTATTAGAAAATCAACTAAAAAAGGAGTCCGGATTATAAAAATCATTGGTGCCGATTTACCACTGGAGACAGAAAAAAATGTGGCTGGCGTTGCGGCTTTGGCGCTGCTTGAAAATATTGAAACCGACTTTGGATTTGAAATTGAAATATACAAAAACATCAAAGCTGGAAGCGGGATTGGTAGCAGTGCTGCAAGTTCAGCTGGAGCTGTTTTTGGAATTAATGAGTTATTAGGTCGGCCTTTTACCAGAAAAGAACTGGTGTTATTTGCGATGCAAGGTGAAAAATTAGCAAGCGGAAATGCGCACGCAGATAACGTTGCTCCGGCTCTTTTAGGCGGATTTACTTTAGTTCGCAGTTCTAATCCACTGGATATAATTAAAATTGAGAGTCCGTCAGAATTATATGCAACGGTGGTTCATCCTCAAATTGAGTTAAAAACTTCTGATGCACGTTCGGTGTTAAAACAAACGGTTTCGCTGAAAAGTGCGATAACGCAATGGGGAAATGTAGGCGGATTAATTGCCGGTTTATATACTAAAGATTACGAATTAATAGGACGATCGCTTCATGATGAAATTATAGAACCATTGAGAAGCGTATTGATTCCAGGCTTTGATTTAATTAAACAAACTGCATTAGAAAACGGCGCATTGGGCTCCGGGATTTCCGGATCTGGCCCTTCAATTTTTGCTTTAAGCAAAGGAAAAGAAACTGCTGAAAAAATTGCAGTAGCAATGAGTCAAATATATCAAAATATGAATCTACCTTATGAAATTCATGTATCAAAAGTTAATGATGAGGGAATGAAAGTCATTAGTCCTTAGTGTTGCAAAGTCCTTAGTGTTGGAAAGTCCTTTGTCCTTAGTTTTGAAAAATCCTAAGTGTTGCAAAGTACTTAGTCCTTATTGTTGGAAAACACGTAGTCTTTACTATTAAGTTTTTGAAAGTACTCATTTTTAATTTTTAAAGGACTTTCTTATTTTTGCTTATTAATACCAAGGAATAAATAAAAATATAATTTTCAACTAAATATTGATGAAAAAACAATTAGGTTTATATATGGAGTATTTAAAAAGTATTACAGTTAAGAATTAAGGCCGAGGCACGACGGACTAAAAACTAAGAATAAAAACTAAGGACTAAAAACAATACAAAAATAACAAGAGGATTGCTTCGTTCCTCGCAATGTCAAAAAAATGAAATACTACAGTTTAAACCATAAAGCACAAAATGTTTCTTTTCAAGAAGCAGTAATACAGGGATTGGCATCTGATAGAGGATTATATTTCCCTGAAACACTAACGCCATTAGATTCTGCTTTTTTTGATAGTATCGCAAATTTGAGCAATGAAGAAATAGCTTTTCAAGCTATCAAACAATTTGTAGGCGATGAGATTCCAGAAAATATTTTAAAGGAAATTATCAACGAGACTTTGTGTTTTGATTTTCCATTAGTTGAGGTCGAAAAGGATATTTATTCCCTCGAATTGTTCCATGGACCAACTATGGCTTTCAAAGATGTTGGCGCTCGGTTTATGTCGCGCTGTATTGGTTATTTTAATAAGGATAAAAAAGACTATAAAAGTACTGTTCTAGTGGCCACTTCTGGCGATACTGGCGGAGCGGTCGCTAATGGTTTTCTGGGGGTGAAGGGTGTTGACGTTATCATCTTGTATCCTTCAGGAAAAGTGAGTGATATTCAAGAAAGACAGTTAACCACTTTGGGTCAAAACATAAAAGCGCTTGAAGTAGACGGTTTTTTTGATGATTGTCAAGATATGGTAAAAAAAGCTTTTTTAGATCCTGATTTAAAGCATAAAAACCTAACATCAGCCAATTCCATAAATATTGCACGTTGGTTGCCACAGATGTTTTATTTCTTTTTTGCTTATAAAGCATTAAAAAAACAAAATAAACCATTAATTTTTTCCTGTCCAAGTGGGAATTTTGGCAATATCTGCGCTGGAATTATTGCAAAAAAAATGGGTTTACCTATTGAGCATTTTGTTGCCTCTACTAATGTAAATGATACAGTTCCAAGGTTTTTACAAAATGGAATTTATGATCCAAAATCTTCAAAAGCTACTATTTCGAATGCGATGGATGTGGGCAATCCAAGTAATTTTATACGAATTCAGGAAATGTACCAAAACGATTTAGAGCAATTTAAAAAAGATTTTTCGTCATACACATTTTCTGATGAAGAGACTATTGCAGCGATGAAAAGTATTTATAAAATAGCGGGTTACATTTCTGAACCGCATGGCGCAATAGGTTATCTCGGACTAAAAAAAGAACTGAACAATCATCAAAATGCAATTGGTATTTTCTTAGAAACAGCACATCCTATCAAATTTTTAGATACTGTTGAACCTGCACTAAATGTACAATTGCCGATTCCAATTCAAATTGAAAGTGTTTTGGAAGTAGAAAAAGTGAGTGTTAAAATTAAAATTTATGAGGATTTGAAAGCTTTTTTAATTGTGTAAATAATAGTAATAATAATAAAGCAACTAAAAAGAGAACTTAATAAAATTATTTGGCTCTTCGCCTAAATTAGTGGAATTATATATTTTAGGCATTTCCTAAATAATACACCATCTTTATGAAATTCTGCGAATTTCTATAACCTCTT
>NZ_JAXCIA010000035.1:0-32290 GCF_035985025.1 Flavobacterium sp. PL11 | reverse complement strand
GAGGTTATAGAAATTCGCAGAATTTCATAAAGATGGTGTATTATTTAGGAAATGCCTAAAATATATAATTCCACTAATTTAGGCGAAGAGCCAAAAACAATTTAGTTAAGTAAATTTAAGTTGTAATTTTGCGACAAATTTGCGTTAGGGATTGAAACGGCATCCTTTTTTATGATGCTGTGCGTAGCTAAAGCAGCTTAAAAAAGATATAGTGAAAAGCCCGACCCGTAGTTTTTACGGAGGGTTACGCCCAAATTAAAATAAAACAGACACAATTAAATTATATAATATGAAATTTTTTATTGACACGGCTAATTTAGCTCAGATTAAAGAAGCGCAAGCATTAGGCGTTTTAGATGGTGTTACTACAAATCCTACGTTGATGGCTAAAGAGGGAATTACAGGTAAAAATAGCATTTTAAAGCATTATGTAGATATTTGCAATCTCGTTGATGGTGATGTAAGTGCTGAAGTGAATGCTTTAGATTACGACGGAATGATTAAAGAAGGAGAGGAATTAGCCGATTTACACGAACAAATTATTGTAAAATTGCCAATGACTAAAGAAGGTGTTATGGCTGCCAAATATTTTTCAGATAAAGGAGTTAAGACAAATGTAACTTTAGTATTCTCTGCTGGACAAGCATTATTAGCGGCAAAGGCAGGTGCAACTTATGTTTCGCCATTTATAGGGCGTTTAGATGATGTTTCAACGGATGGATTGGCTTTAATTGAAGAAATTAGATTGATTTATGATAACTATGGTTATGAAACTCAAATTCTTGCAGCATCTGTTCGTCACACCATGCATATTGTAAATTGTGCAAAAATAGGTGCTGATGTAATGACAGGCCCACTTTCTGCAATATATGGTTTGTTAAAGCACCCATTAACTGATATAGGATTAGCACAGTTTGTAGCTGATTTTGAAAAAGGAAATAAGTAAAAAAAGTAAACAGACTGCAGTGTTCAGTTTACAAATGCAGTTTGATAAAATAATAAAATCCCATTCGGCGCGGCCAATGGGATTTTTTTGCTTTTATTCAAAATAACTGAGAATTTGTAATTCGAGTTTGTATTGAATAAAACATTAAATAATAGATTCTCAGATATTTTAAATTTTTGTAAAAGATTCGATTTCTTAAAGCAAAAAACTCATTTTGTAAATCACAAAATGAGTTTTTTATTTACATTCATTTTACTGAACACTGAACACTGCAAACTGGTTAATGACCTGCTCCTTTGCTTGCAACTTGATAAACGCCTTGTTTTTGTAAAATTTTAGGGCAATAAAAACCATAAAATGCTAAATAGGCAAAACCAGCTAGTGGAACCACATAAGAGAAATGAGTGTAAGTAATTCCCATAATTCCATTTGGATTTGTTAAATCTAAATCACAAATTGCTCCTTGAACAAGTGGAATAACCCCACCACCCAGAATCATCATTATTAAAAAAGAAGAAGCTTTTCCAGTATTTTTACCCAATCCCGCAATAGCAAGATCAAAAATGGATGGCCACATAATTGACAAAAATAAACCACCAGATATAATACAATATTTTGCAATTTCAGTATCAGTGATAACTAATCCTGCAAACATCATTACCAAACCAGATATTCCAAAAAGCATTAATGTTTTACCAGCATTTTTCCCACCCACAAAACTAACGGCTATAAAAAGTAAGATCCAAAGTGGGTAAATATAAAAAGCTGAAACATCATGAGCAGCGAAAATGTTTGCCCCAATGATGACACCAAAAGCTAATGCTGGAACAATAAATTTAAGTGCAGTATTAACTAAGTTCGATGTATTAAAAACATTTACACCACCATTCCAACGACCAATCATCAAACTTCCCCAGTACAGCGCAATAAATGGCGAAATAGCATCCTCTAATATTCCTCCAAACTCTTTTGTATGCAGCAATGCTGGTAAATTACTGATTATAGTTACTTCAGTACCTACATAGATAAAGATCGCTAACATTCCTAAATATAGTTGGGGATAGTCAAATATTTTAAAAGAGGATGGTGCATCATCAATTTTTGCTTCCTCTTGTTTAGCTGGATCTTCGATTTTTGAAAAATACATAAATACGGCTACCAGTAAAAAAGCAATACCCAATATTATAAAAGGTAGTTTAATGTCTTCCAAGGAAAGCGTTGTTTTTTTATTATCACCCATTCCAAAAAGTGCAATTGCTAATAATATGGCTCCTATAGTTGTTCCAAATGAGTTTAATCCTCCTGCTAATGTCAAGCGATGCGCTCCAGTTTCTGGACTTCCCATTTTAATAGCTAATGGATTTGCAACAATTTGCTGAATAGAAAACCCTAAACCTACAGTAAATAGTGCGGTTAAAAAGAATGGAAAACTTTCCATTGTTGCTGCTGGAACAAACAAGAAAGAGCCTATTGCTGAAAGAATAAGTCCAGCTGATAATGTTTTTTTATAACCAAATTTTTGTAATACGTCCGACTTAAGTGAGACTAAGAAAAAGATTATCGAGCCTACAAAATAAGCGACATAAAATGCCCAAGCTACTAATTGAGATTGTAATTGAGATAATGTAAATACTTTTTTAAAGACTGGAATTAAAATATCATTGGCAGATCCAACGAAACCCCAAAAAAAGAAAACAATTATCAAGGAAATAAATTGTCCCCATTTAGTTTGCAAATTGTCTGAATTCATAATTTTAAATTGAAAGTTATTTTTTCGAGCGTAAATATATCGTTAAGAAATTTAAAAAAAAATAAAATTGAAATTATCTCTTTAAAATTTTATTACAATCATAGATGCTATAAGTTGTAAGTAGTGAATGTTTTTGCTTAAAATTTAATTATTTTAATATTTTGCTTTTTACTTCTTTACTAAAATTACGACCAATAGGAAGAGTATAGGAATTAATTTGGATTCGATTTCCCTCAATAGATTTTACTTTATCGATAGCTATAATATAGGATTTATGTATTCGGATAAACAAATCCAAAGCTAATTCTTCAGATAAAGCAGTCAAAGATTTATGAGTAACGTATATTTTATCTGCAGTAACCACTTTTATATACTCCTTCATTCCTTCGATAAAAAGTATTTCTTCAATTACTATCTTGACCATTTTCTTGTCTACTTTGATAAAGATATGTGGATCGATTTTAAGTGTATCTATTTTAATATTATTTTTATAATTAAAATCGGATTCAATTTTATGAATGCATCTAATAAATCGAGATAAAGGAATAGGTTTTACCAAATAATCCAAAACATTTAGCTCATAACTTTCTGCAGCAAACTCTCGAAAAGCGGTAGTTATAACAAATTTAGTTTTGTTTTCAATTAACCGAATCAGTTCAAAGCCTGTAATAATAGGCATTTGTAAATCTAAAAATACGACATCAATATCATTATTATTTACAAAATCTAAAGCCTCAATTGGATTATGATACACGCCAATGATTTCAAAATTTTCAAAATTAGTAAAGTAATTGACCAGAATTTTAGTTGCTAGTGGTTCATCATCAATTAGCACACATTTAATTTTCATTTTTTACAGGTATTTTTAATCGAATGATATAGTAATTGAATTTTATTATTTTTTCTAAAGTGTATTTATTTTGAAAAATTAATTTTAATTTCTTTTTGGTATTAGAAAGACCAATTCCTTTCTTAGGATTAGTGCTTTGTGAAAGTACAAAATTATTTATAATCTCAAACTCTAAAATAGCATTATCAATAACTCTACAATTGATTTTGATTTTAAGGTTATTGTTGCATGGACCTCCATGTTTAAAAGCATTTTCAATCAAGGTAATAAACAACAACGGAGGAATTTTTATTTCTTCTATATTAGATTCTATATTTATACCCACTTCGATATTTTCAAAACGAAGTTTCTCAATTTCAATATAATTTTGAATATAGTCAATTTCTTTTGTCAAATTAACCATTTGAGTTCCTTTAATATCATAAAGGACATATTCCATTAATCTAGATAGTTTTAAAATCACATCAGGAACTTTCTTAGACGACTCTAGAGATAAGGCATAAAGGTTATTAAGTGTGTTGAAAAAGAAGTGTGGTTGTATTTGAGTCTTTAAATATTTGAGCTTCATCTTAGACTGATTTTGCTTCATAATGGCATTTCGATCTCTTTCCTTTAGCCAATTCATAGTTGAGAAAACAGATGAAGCAATGGATAGAACGTAAATCTCTCCTATAGTCACTGCAACGATATGATTGATTTCAAATGGTTGATAAATTTTATTGGCTTCTGGCCAAATGTTTTCTGAAATCATATAATAAGTTAAACCTGTTTTAGCTGTATAAATGATAGCTAAACTAGCGAATAAAGCTAATGTATATTTATAATATTCGAATTTCACTATATATCGAGGAATCAATACTAATAAATTAAAATATACAAATGGTATGTGTAATGAAAACTCAATTAAATTTGATTTAAAGGAGTATAAATAATTATCAAAATAAGAACCCCAGCGTAAAAAATTGATTAAAAAAAAGATCACCCAAAAACTGAGGTGACTATTGAATTGAGAATTAAATTTTATTTTTTTTAATGATTTCAAGTGTTGTGGATTTGTTAATGTACTAAGATTAATTTCATTGTATTATTATTTTATTATTGCTATAAATAAAACTCTTGCTTTTACAATTTTACACTTATTCGATTATAATTTTATAATAATCGATTAAAACAATATAGTAATTAATTAATAATGTTATAAAAGCAATATTATGGACTGTGGACTAAAGTTGCTAATATTTGATGTTGTCTATTCTTTTTTGAATAAATTTCTTTAGTCAAATTTTTTTCTGTTGTAATATAGTTAATTATTGATCTTTTCTAAATGAGGAGCTAAATAAAATAAATTCTATTTAATAAAACTATTATATCGTAAGTTATTTACGATTATGCGACAATAAATGTTGTTTGTAGATGATTCAATGTCGTTAGTTTATTTAGTTTTTATTATCAAAAATTTAACAATAAGTTTGTTTTAACTAACAAAATACTTAATAATTATGAAGAAAATTTTAACAATATTACTAGTTTTACTAACTGCCCATTTTATGGTTGCACAAGATAAAACAATAAAAGGTTTAGTGACAAATCAAAATGGGCAGCCTATACCTAGTGTAAATGTTATTGTAAAAGGAACTAAGAATGCCGCTCAAACTGATTATGATGGAAATTACAGTATACAAGGTGCTGACGGGCAAATATTAGAGTTTTCTTATATTGGTATAAAAACACAGTCAGTAGCAATAAAAGCATCATCAATAATTAACATCTCTCTTATTGAAGAAGCTGAAGGTTTAGATGAGGTCGTTGTCACTGCTTTAGGTATTAAAAGACAGAGAAAAGAACTCGGATATGCAGTTCAAGAACTTAAAGGGGATCAATTAAGCAAAGTAATTACTACTAATGTGGCATCAGCACTTTCAGGTAAAATTGCTGGTGTAGATGTTTCTGTTCCTGCTACAGGTGCAGGTGGAAGTATTAGAGTAATTATTAGAGGTATATCAAGTATAGGTGAAAGCAACCAACCACTATATATAGTTGATGGAATTCCAATTGATAATTCGGGTTTATCAAATGATAATGCAGCAAACGGACAATATTTTGATGGTAGAGATAGTGGAGACGGAATCTCTAGTATTAATCCTAATAACATTGAAAGTTTAACTGTTTTGAAAGGTGCAGCTGCTGCAGCATTATACGGGTCTAGAGCTTTAAACGGTGTGATTTTAATAACCACAAAAAAAGGAAGTAAAGGAAAATTGCAAATTGAACTTACGAGCGGTGTTAGTTTTGATGTCGTAAATGCAAAATATCAAAATTATCAAACAGAATATGGTACAGGATCAAATGGAGCTTTGCCGGATCCTGCCAGAGCACCTACAGAAATTTATGGCTATACCACTAGTGCTTGGGGTCCAAAATTTTCAAATACAATAGGACAACAAGTTAAAATATTTGATGGTTCGATGCGACCTTATGCTAGAGTTGAAAATAATATTCAAGATTTTTTTAAAACAGGAGTTACTGCAACTAATGGAATTGCGCTTTTTAGTGGTAGTGAAAACGCATTTGTTCGTTTTGGATATAACAATCTAAAAAATGACGATACGGTTCCGGGCTCTGGTTTAGAAAGAAATGATGCAAGTGTGAGTGCAACGATTAAATCTGATAAATTCACATTAGATACAAATGTAAATTATATGGTAGAAAATACGGCAAATAGGCCAGGTCTAGGTGACTCTCCTAATAATTTAGGCTATTCTATCAGTAATTTGTCACCAAACATTGATCAAGCTTGGTTGGAAAATTATCAAAACCCAGCAGATGGATCAATATATAAATGGAATAATAGTCCGTACTTATTAAATCCCTATTTTGTTGTGGCTGAAAATCATAACGCCTCTAAAAAAAATCGTTTTATGGGTAATTTGTCTGGAACGTATCAGTTAAAAAAATGGGCTGCACTAACTTTTAGAACTGGTTTAGACACTTATGTTTTTGGTTCTAAAGATTTTATTGCACCCGGTAGCACTTGGCCTGGAAGAGAAAATGGATATTTAGGAATTGAAAGCATTACTGTTTCTGAAATGAATACTGATATTATTGCAAATTTTAGTGATATTAAGTTAGTTGATGATTTAACGTTTTCTGGAATCTTGGGGGCAAGCAGAAGAGATTTCAAGAGAGAACAAAATTCTAGGTTTGGAACTAATATTATCGAACCAGGAACAGAATATATTAGTAATTTCTCTACCCAATCAGAAAATGCACCTTCTGAAGTAAAGACCAGAACTAATTCAGTTTATGGTTCTGCCAAATTAGATTACAAAGGATATCTATATGCTGAATTTACGGGCAGAAATGACTGGTTTAGTGTGATTAATACTGATGCATTTTATCCTGCAGCATCATTAGGTTTTGTTTTTTCTGATGCTTTAGATTTACAAAATGATTCGTTTTCGTATGGTAAGTTAAGAGCTTCATGGGCACAAGTTTCTAATGCACCTGGAGCGTATAAAAACGCTTTGAATTATACAACTTATTCTTCTTACAATGGAGGTAGCGTTGTAAATATTAAAAATTCATCAGCACCTAATCCTGATTTGACGTATCAATCTAAGACAGGAATTGAATTTGGTGTAGAAGCATCATTTTTTAAAAACAGATTAAAAGCGGATATAACTATATATCGTGAGGATACCGCAGACCAAACTATTGATTTACCATCTTCTGCAACATCAGGGTACGAGTATATTTCTGTAAATGCAGGTAAACTTCGCAATCAAGGTGTTGAAATATTTTTATCTGGAACACCGATAAAAACAGCAAATTTTGAATGGGGAGTAGATCTTAATTTTTCAAAGAATAAAAATTCAATCGTTTCGTTACATCCTTCAATAAATACGTATACTATCTCTGAAGCCCGCTGGGCAGGTGCTTCCATAGTAGCTCAAGTTGGTGGACCTTATGGTACCATAATAGGTAAAGATTTTAAAAAAACACCTTCGGGTGAAATGATTCTTGCTGCAAATGGTCTTCCTACTTACACTGATGAAAAGGTAGCATTAGGAAAAGGGTTACCTGATTGGTCAGCTGGTTTGACTAATCGCTTTTCTTATAAAGGAGTTACACTTCAATTTTTAATAGATATGAAATTTGGTATGGATGTATATTCTATGACAAATTCTGTTGCTGCAGGTAAAGGACTTTTAGATGTTACTACAGAAGGCCGAGATGCTTATAATGCAGCAAGAGCACAAGCGCTTGCCACTGATCCAGCCTTCAACCCAACATCTTGGGTGCCAACTGCAGGATATGTTGCAAACGGAGTTGTGAATAAAGGTACTGAGGCTAACCCAATATATGAAAAAAATACTAAGCCCATAAGTCCTCAGGCTTATTGGGGTAATGTATTTGAAAACACTCCAGCTCCATTTATTTATGATGCTTCTTACGTAAAATTGAGAGAGGTGAGTTTGGGATATTCAGTGCCAAAAAATTTATATAGTGGCGCAAAAATTAGTTCAATTTATATATCAACATTTGTAAGAAACTTATTTACTTTTAATAAGGATTTACCAAATGTTGATCCAGAATCTATGTATACATCTGGTAATGGACAAGGTTTTGAATATGGCTCTTTGCCATCTAGAAAATCGTATGGTGTTAATGTTAAAATCGCATTTTAAAAAGATACAATTATGAAAACTAAAAAATTATTAACTGCAATTATCGCCGCCTTTGTTTTAGTGGGATGTACAGAAAATTTTGATGAATTGAAAAAAGATCCAGTAGCTTTAACTGCTAATCCTGCGGGTCAGCTTTCATTTGCACAACTTAGTATGTCAGGTGATGGATTTTATCAAACAAGAGCTAATTTAATTTACTCAGGAGGTTTTGTTCAACATTATTCGGGGTCTTGGGCGGTAACCAATTTTGGTAGTATAATCAAGAAAAATGATGAATATATAACCGCTTTATGGAGAAACGCTTACGCTAATGAAATGAAAGTAATTGTAGATGTGATTCAAAAAACAGCTGCAAATCCTGAGATGAGTAACATGAATGCTGTTGCTAAAATCATGAAAGTAATGATTGGACAACGTATTACTGATATGTATGGTGATGTTCCGTACTCTGAAGCTGGATTAGGTTTTTCTAAAGGTATTGTTACACCTAAGTATGACAAACAACAAGATATATATACTTCGTTTTTTAAAGAATTAGACGAAGCCTCGACACAGTTAAATGCTGCGGGAGGTATTGTAAAAG
Organism: Flavobacterium sp. PL11; assembly: GCF_035985025.1. Taxonomy (NCBI): domain Bacteria; kingdom Pseudomonadati; phylum Bacteroidota; class Flavobacteriia; order Flavobacteriales; family Flavobacteriaceae; genus Flavobacterium; species Flavobacterium sp. PL11. The sequence goes on along the minus strand of NZ_JAXCIA010000035.1, from coordinate 23,473 downwards.
GCGATTTATTTTATAAGGGAGACATTAGCAAATGGAAGAAATTAGCTAACACCATGCGTTTGCGTTTAGCAATAAGAATATCGGAAGTAGCGGCAGCAGAGTCTGAAAAACAAGTTAAAGCCGCTTTTCAAAATGGTGTTTTTATGAGTAACGACGACAATTGTATTATGCGTCATTTAGATTTTCCTTTTAGTGACGTACCGTCTGCACTTGATTTTAGGGGCAATGGTTTATCGCATGGTTTTATTGGAAACGAACAAGCAGATCATTTTAGTTCTTTATTAATAAATTTTTTAAGAAATAATGATGATCCTAGATTAACTATGATTGCTACTCCTAAAACGGGAAGTCCTAATTGGGGTCCACCTGCAGCGGGAGAAGAATTATATGTAGGAGTTGCACCAGGTACTTTTAGATGGGACTTATCAGGTGGATCGAATGCAGCTTCTGGAATTAGACCTTATCTGAAATTAAGAACTGCACCTTTTTTACATGTTAGTTATTCTGAAACGCAATTGTTATTAGCCGAAGCAGCCTTAAGAGGGTGGGTTACTGGAAGCGCAGTTGATTATTATAAAAAAGGAGTTGAAGCGGGTATAAAACAAATTGAAATATACGGAGCAACTGCAGCAAGTCAAAATAAAATTGATACCTATTTAATTAATAAACCATTAATGCCCGGAATGGAAAAAGAACAAATTGCTACACAACTTTGGGTGACTTATTTATTTAATAGTATGGAAGCTTATTCCAACTGGAGAAGAACAGGCTTCCCAAAATTATTGCCTATTAAAAATTCAGATTCTGAAACATTAGGTGTGACGCCTACGCGTTTAAATTATCCTAATGACGAACTACAAAAAAACGAAGCAAATTATTTAGATGCTATAGCTAGAATGGGTGGAAAAAATGATTGGTTAAATAAAGTTTGGTGGGATGTAAATTAAAATTGGTTTGAATTAAGTTATACCTAATAAGGGGATAGAAATATGGTAATTATAAACAAAATTAAAAATTATGATTAAAAGTAAAGCTTTATTAGGTATGCTTATTCTGATACTTACTGCTTTTTTATCGAGTGGATGTTCGCTTCAAAAAGAATCAAAATCTGAAAAAAAAGATGTCAAAACAGCGAGAATAGTTGGCTATTTATCAACTGATAATTTTGATAAAATGAAGTTAATTCAATTTAAAAAGGTAACACATTTAAATCTAGCATTTGCAAACCCCGACAAAACTGGGAAGTTGTATTTTCCTGGTGATATTGATAAATTAGTAAAATATGTTAGAGGAGAAAATCCAAATATTAAAATTAGTATATCAATAGCAGGCGGGATTATAACTAAACAACAATCAGAAGATTGGTCATACTTAATTGATAATAGTCAAAATAGACCTTTGATTATAAACAGTCTTATAAAATTTATAAAACAACATCAATTAGATGGGGTTGATGTCGATTTAGAATGGGATGCAGTAACTGCTGGCTATAGTGATTTTATTTTAGAGTTACATAAGCAAACCAAACCATTGAATTTACTTTTAACGAGTGCATTGCCTAACCTCACAAGATTTAATTATATTACTGACCAAGCACTAAATGCTTTTGATTTTATAAATATAATGGCTTATGATATGACAGGACCTTGGAATGCTAATAAAAAAGGTGCTCATAGTTCTTATCAAGACACTTTATTAGGTGTAGATTTTTGGACTATTAAAAATAATCTACCTGCTGATAAAATAATTTTAGGAGTTCCATTTTACGGTTATAATTTTGGAACATTACCCGTGACAAGTTTTGCTTACGGTGATATAGTTAAATTAGGTAATGAATATGCTGAGCTAGACCAAAAAGAAGAGAGCTATTATAACGGTAGAAATACAATCAGAAGAAAAGTTGACTTGGCTTCTCAAAGATGCGGTGGTATAATGATATGGGAATTGAGCCAAGACTCATTCAGTGAGTATTCATTATTGAATGTTATTGCTGAGCAATATAAAAGTTTGGGTTATAACATAAATTAAATTTTAATCATGCTAACGACTTAATTTCGTTAGCATAATTATGATCATTTTTTTCACCACATTTAATGTTAATGAATTTTTTTTAAAAATTCATAACAATAGAGATGGACCTAAAAATTTCTCTTTCATTTCAAAATCATGTAATTTAATTTTTTTATTTCAAATGTCATAATATATGACAATCTGCATTACCATACAGTACAAATAAGCTTCCTGAAAATCAGTATCAATAATAAAGAGTAATGCAACGCAATTTATTTTCACTTATTAAAAAAGTATGTGCTAGAAAAAAATGATAAAATTTTTTATAATTAATTTTTACAAAAAAGTATTTATTACAATACTAGAAAAGCTGTTTTACTTTTATAAAGAAAATTTGTTCTTTTCTCTTCCTGATTTATTTTCTAATCTATTAAATCCTTTACCACTTTATGAAATACACGCTAATCCTATTATTTATAGCTTTAATATCAAATGCTCAAATTAAAAAAGAGCAATTAGATTTAATGCCATGGCCACAAACTATAAATGTGACCAATGACACTTTTAAATTAGGTAAAAATTTTAAATTAAATATTACGGGTAATCCCAATTCAAGAATATTTATTGGAGCTACTAATTTTTTGCGTCGTTTAGATGGGCTAACAGGATTGTTTTTTGACCAAGGTTTTGTAACTAAGTTAAATGAATTTCCTAAAGCAGAATTACAAATAAATTGCACACAAAATGGGAAAATTGCTTTACACCAAAATGAGAGTTATCAATTAGACATTACGCCTAATAAAATAGTTATCAATGCACATTCAGATCTTGGCGCCCTTCATGGGTTGGAAACGCTCTTGCAAATTTTGCAAAATAATAGTACAGAATATTTTTTCCCTACAGTTTCAATTAATGATTTTCCAAGATTTACATGGCGTGGACTTATGATTGATGTGGCCAGACATTTTCAGCCTGTTGATGTTATAAAAAGAAATCTTGATGCTATGGCAGCTGTTAAATTAAATGTGTTTCACTGGCATTTAACGGATGATCAGGGATGGCGAATTCAAGTAAATAAGCATCCTAAATTAACTCAATTAGGATCTGATGGTTTATATTATACTCAAGAAGAAATTAAAAGTGTTGTAAAATATGCTGACGAAAGAGGAATTCTGGTTGTTCCAGAAATTGATGTTCCAGGACATGCTTCGGCAATATTAACGGCTTATCCAGAGATTGGCAGTGCGAAAAACATGTCTTCACCATATAAAATAGAAAGAAATGCGGGTATTTTTAATCCAACTTTAGATCCATCAAATCCTATAACATATCAATTGTTAAGTGAAATTTTTGATGAGGTCTGCCCCTTGTTTCCAGGTGCTTATTTTCACATTGGTGGAGATGAAAATGAAGGTAAAGAATGGGATGCAAACCCAAAAATTCAAGAATTTAAAAAGAAAATTAAGTTGGTAACTAATCATGATCTCCAAACATTTTTTACAATGAAATTGATTCCAATGCTTAAAAAGCATAATAAGCAATTGATGGGGTGGGAAGAGATTATGACAAAAGATATGTCCAAAAATGCGATTATCCATTCTTGGAAAGGTCCTAATGAAGGTTTGCCAGTAGGACAATCAGTGGCAAATGCAGCTAAAAATGGCTATCAAACAGTGCTCTCAAATGGCTATTATCTTGATTTGATGCAAAGCGTAAATGATCATTATCTCAATGATCCTATTCCTGAAAACAGTACGCTTACAGTGGAGGAGAAAGCAAAAATTTTAGGAGGAGAAGCCACTATGTGGAGTGAACTGGTAAGTCCTGCAACTATCGATTCTAGAATTTGGCCAAGAACTGCTGCTATTGCTGAAAGATTATGGTCTAGTCAAGAGATTATTGATTTAAGCAGTATGCATAAAAGAATGAAAAATGTGTCATTTCGATTAGAAGAATTAGGCATTACTCATATCAAGAATAAAGCGATGATTTTAAGAAACATTAGCAATAATCAAGAAATAAAAGCATTAGCAGAATTTTCTAATATATGTGAACCGCTAAAAATTTATTCGCGTAACGCTGGCGGAACAGAATATCAAATGTATTCACCTCTAACACTTTTTGCTGACGCTTGTTCAGCTGACGCATCAGACGCTTTAGATTTTGATATAGCAGTAAATCGTTTTCTAAAAAACAATAATACTGAAAATCAGCAATCAGTCATTAATTTTTTAAATAAATGGATGGTTATTAATACCGATTTAATAAATTTGAGTTTAAACGCGCCACTAATCCAACCCATTTTACCATTATCTAAAAGTTTAAGTGATTTGTCACAACAATTATTAGTACGGATAAAAGATAAACGAGTAAATAATTCCTTATTATTGATAGAATTATTAGAGCAATGTAATTCTAAAAATCATGCTGATGTGGAATTAGCCGTTTATAAAAGTTTAAAGAAATTAATGGATAACTAAAAAAATAGGAGAGCTTACAAAACCGTTTCTCATTATTATGAATTTATAAGGATAACCCAGTCATTATGCTCTAGGTTTTCTTTGTATAATAAAATGTATGATTACTAAATGTTATTACTATTAACACAACTAAATAATTTTAAAATGAAGTACTTTGCACTATTATTACTATTGGCTTTTACCTTACTACCTTCATTCGCGCAAGCTCAAAAAGATTTTTCAGTTATCGCTTATTATACGGGTGATAATAAAAAAATAAATGAATACGAAGTTCAAAAACTGACTCATATCATTTATAGTTTTTGTCATTTAAAAAACGGTAAATTAAACGTCAATACAGCACAAGATTCACTTTCAATAAAGCATTTAGTTGCACTCAAAGCTATTAATCCAAAACTGAAAATAATGTTGTCTTTAGGAGGTTGGGGAGGATGTGCTAATTGCTCTGAAGCATTTTCAACGGCTGATGGACGAAAAGTTTTTGCAAAATCAGTCAAGCAAGTGAATGATTATTTCAAAACGGATGGTATTGATCTTGATTGGGAATATCCCACAATTGAAGGGCCACCTGGACATCTATATCAAGCCGCAGATAAAGAAAACTTCACTGATTTAATTATACGACTGCGCAAAGTATTAGGAAGTAAAAATGAGTTAAGCTTTGCCGCTGGAGGTTTTCAAAAATTTTTAGATGAGTCAGTCGAGTGGAAAAAAATTATGCCATTATTAGATCGTGTAAATATTATGAGCTATGATTTAGTAAATGGATATTCGACTATGACAGGACATCAAACGCCTATTTATAATTCAAATGCTAATGAGGAATCAACAAATCGCGCAGTCGAATATTTATTAAAGTTAGGGATTCCCGCTAAAAAACTTGTAATTGGTGCAGCCTTTTATACTAGAGTCTGGAAAGAGGTGCCAAATAATAATAACGGATTGTATCAGTCAGGTGTGCATACCAGTGGAGTAAATTTTAAAGATTATGAATCTACCTTCACAATGGCGAAAGGGTGGAATTATTATTGGGATGAAAAAGCAAAAGCGCCCTATTGGTATAATGCTAAAGAGAAATTATTTGCAACTGGTGATAATCTTACTTCTGTCAAAGAAAAAACTGACTATGTTATTCAAAAAAAACTGGGCGGAATTATGTTTTGGGAGCTTGTGCTTGATACTCCTAGAAACGGAATGTTAGACGCTATTTATCAAATTAAAACGGTGAAATAAAATTAGTTACCCAAGCTGTAGTATTAATTCAATAAAAAAGCAGTAAATATTTGCTAGGTCAACACGAAACAAAAAATCAGTATTTTTTTCGTACTTTTGCAAAAATTTTATAAAAGATATTTATGTTAACAGTTAATAATTTATCAGTTCAGTTTGGCAAAAGAATATTATTTGATGAAGTTAATACGACCTTTACACATGGTAATATATACGGAGTTATTGGAGCCAATGGTGCTGGAAAATCTACTTTTCTTAAAATAATTGCAGGTGAAATGGATCCAACTTCAGGACACATTCACCTGGAACCTGGAAAACGTATGTCGGTTTTAAATCAAAACCACAATATGTTTGACGAAAGCACCGTTCTTGAAACCGTAATGATGGGCAATAAAATCCTATATGCGATTAAAAAAGAAATGGATGCCTTGTATTTAGATTACAATGATTCAAACGCTGATAGAATAGGAGAGTTGCAAGTGCAATTTGAGGAAATGAATGGATGGAATGCTGATTCAGATGCGGCTTCAATGCTTTCAAATCTTGGAATTACAGAAGAGCACCATTATACATTAATGGGTGATTTAGAAGGTAAAACTAAAGTGCGAGTACTTCTTGCTCAAGCTTTATTTGGAAATCCTGACTTGCTTATTATGGATGAGCCTACTAATGATTTGGATTTTGAAACCATTGCTTGGTTAGAAAATTTCCTAGCAAATTATGAGAATACGGTAATTGTAGTTTCTCACGATAGACACTTTTTAGATTCAGTTTGTACTCATATTTCTGATATTGATTTTAGTAAAATAAATCATTATTCGGGAAACTATACTTTCTGGTATGAATCTAGTCAGTTAGCGGCAAAACAACGGGCTCAACAAAATAAGAAAGCAGAGGAAAAAAAGCAAGAATTAGAAGAATTTATCCGTCGTTTTTCTGCAAATGTGGCCAAATCAAAACAAGCTACTTCTCGTAAAAAGATGATTAGTAAATTGAATATATCAGAGATAAAACCTTCTAGTCGTCGTTATCCGGCGATTATTTTTGACCAAGAGCGTGAAGCAGGTGATCAAATTTTGAACGTTCAAAATTTAAGTGCTTCAATTGATGGTGATGTTTTGTTTGATGGAGTTGACTTGAATATGGCAAAGGGCGACAAAATCGTTTTATTTTCTAAGGATTCTCGGGCAACAACTGCATTTTATCAAATATTAAATGGCAATCAAAAAGCAGATTCAGGAACTTATGATTGGGGTGTAACTACTAATCAAGCCTATTTGCCTGCTGAAAATCATGCTTTTTTTGAAAGTGATGATACACTTGTAGACTGGTTGCGTCAATGGGTAAAAACAGAAGAAGAACGCGATGAAGTAAACATTAGAAGTTTCCTTGGAAAAATGATTTTTTCTGGCGAAGAAGCTTTAAAAACTTGTCGTGTTTTATCAGGAGGAGAAAAAGTACGCTGTATGTTGTCTCGTATGATGATGGAAAGAGCTAATATTTTAATGTTAGACGAACCCACGAATCACCTTGATTTAGAATCAATAACTGCTTTTAACAATTCATTAAAAAACTTCAAAGGATCTGTAATCTTCACCACGCATGATCATGAGTTTTCACAAACGGTTGCTAATAGAGTAATTGAATTAACTCCAAATGGAGCTATAGATCGCTATATGACTTTTGATGATTATCTTGACGATGAAAAAGTAAAAGAATTAAGAGTTAAAATGTATACCGTTTAAAAACGGATCAAGTATAAAAACTAAAATCTCCCAAATTATGGGAGATTTTTTTGTGAATTAAATCGGAATTTCTATATATTGAATGATCATTTAATTGAATCATTAAGTTAGTGAAGCCACTACGTTTTGTCTGGCTAATTTGACTTTATTTTAAACTTAAAAGTAAATTAGAGCTGAATTAATTTTTTTATTTTAATAGTATGCTCTTTAAAATCAGAACAGCGAAATCACATATAAATTAGATTTATTAAAAAGGATAACCGATTGCTAAATTAAATATTAGATTTTCTTTTCTCCAACTCCCGTCGCCAAAACTAACCTGGTCTAAAACCCATCGATTGCCTTCTGGCAAATAAGGTTTACGGATAGGAAATGCTAGATCAGTTCTTAAAACTAAAAAGGAAAAATCAAATCGTAAACCAGCACCAGCACCAACAGCTATTTCGCTTAAGAATTTTTTAGAAAATTTGGCACCCGGCTTTTCTGAATTTTCGTTTAACAACCAAATATTTCCTGCATCGATAAACAGTGCACCTTTAACCAATCCATATATTTTTGCTCGGTATTCTGTATTTAACTCTAATTTTAAATCACCAGACTGATCTGGTAAAAAAGCATTATTACTTGTTGACGCTCCATCAAAACTTCCTGGACCGATAGATCGTGCTCTAAATGCGCGTAAACTATTGGTTCCACCAATAAAAAACTGTTTTATAAAAGGCATTTCGCGCGAATTGCCGTAGGTATATCCCGCACCTACTATTACTCTGCTCGCCAACTGTGCATCGCCACCCAAATTAAGATAATGTCTAAAATCATTTTCCACTTTAATAAACTGACTAAAAGGAACATCAAATACTTTGATAGTATCTCCTTTTCTAATATTCGCTCCCGAAATTAATCCTGTTAAATTCCCTGCAAGATCTACCGACCCCTTGTAATAAAATGTGTTTTTCTTTCGTTTCTGTGCTGTGTTAGTGTAGGTGTAAGAATAAGTAGGTCCAAAAATTAATTGCTTTTCAATTACTTTTCCTAATGATTCATTTACCAAAATCTTTTCTTTATACAATGCGGTAACATTTTGTGGACTAGCAAAGGTGATTTCAGTTACATTTAGTAAATGTTCTTTATGTTGATTTTCTTTCCATAAATATCCAAAAGATCCTTTAAAAGTTTGTAATGAATATAATTTAGTTCTGTTTTGGAATTCATAACCCAAGGTTAGTTTTGTTTTTGGAATAAAACCACTTGGAGAATTTAGTTTAAAAGGAGCAACTAAACGAGGCCAAATTAAATTTGCTTCTGAACCAAAACGGTATACATTAAATCCATTATTTTGCCCCGAAACTTGGACTTCAAGTCCTCCAAAAGCTGATATTGTCAACAACTCGGCGCCTCTAAAAGCGTTTCTGTTACTCCAATTTAAGTTTAATTCTGTTCCAGTGTAGTTAGCGGAATTTGTTTTGGCTACTAATTCTAATCGCAACGACTTCTTTGGTAAGGGTGTTAAAAAATAATAAGCGTCTAAATAATTACCAATACTATCAGAAACTCTAAACTGATTTTTTACAAATTTAAAAGTTCCTAAATTCACTAACCTATTTAAAGCTAAATTGTGATCCGTTCTATTGTATAATTCATTTTTTTCAAAAGATAGAGCTCTTTCAAAAATGCGTGGTTTAAATAAATTTTCTGGATCAATAATCGTAAAATCCTTGTATGGCTTGATCGCACTTTTATCTGTCGATGCGGTATCATTACCAATTGCATAATTTGGATAAATGATAATATTATTGATCTTATAAGGAATCTCCGACTGTGTTGGCGTTTCTTCTTTAACTTTTACTATTAAATCAACTTTATTCTGTGCTACTGTACTATCTACTTGAACGAGTAAATAATCAGGATTAAAAAAGAAAAAACCTTTTTCTTTTAATCGCGCATCTATTCGCACTCGTTCCTGTTTAATGACCTCTAAATTATAAGGTTCATTTTGCTTTAATAAACTTCTTCTGATTGATGATCCAATTGCTTTTCCAAGAATAGTTGAATCTATTGGGAATTTTACTTCTCGAATGGTGTACTGCGTTCTAGTATTGATGGTATAAGTTGCACTTGCTTTTTTTCCACTTCGCGTTGAATCGGCACTAGATCTAGCATTAAAATAGCCATTGTTTTCAGTATAATTTTGTAACACACTTTTGTTGTAATCTAAATCAACTTGGCTAAATAATACTGGTGCTTCACCTACTTTATTTTTTAACCAGTATCTAAGCCCCTTTTCTTTTTTAGGTGTACCGGCGATATTATAAATATACAGCTTTGGTCTTAAACCTAAAAATGTTGAATTTGGTTTAGGTCGAACCAATTCTTTCAATTGATTTTGTAATGCTTTTTTCTTTTTTTTAGAAATTTCTTTGTTGTCAACTTTTACTTTAGCTCCAGTATATAATAAGTCTCCTTCGGGTAAGAACTTAGTGTTACTGCAAGATGATAGCATCATTGTAATAAGAAAAAAGTATAGTAAATTATTCTTATTCATTTGATTTATTTTTTGATTCATTTTTTGATTTCGATCTTTCTTTTTTAGCTTGACTTTTAGAAAAAATTTCTTTGAATTTATTGTAATCCAGGGTAATGATAAATGCTATCCCCGTTTCGACTACCTCACCTTGTAAAGCAACTTGATATTTATTAACGCGATAAACACGTACTTTATATCTACCATCTTTAGAAAGTTGATAATCTAAAGAAACATCACCAGCAATGTTATTAGCGTTTTGATTCGTTTGTTGTGGACCTTCAATACCAAAACTACTTCCCACTGTTACTTTTAAACGATCATTCAGTAATTTCTTTGAAATACCAACATTCAAATCTGTTTTGTTTTCGCGTTTACCTGTCGTATAATCGTCAGAGGTGTCTAAGTCAAAGTTTAGTTCTACACCTTCAATTAAATCACCAGCCAAATTATTAAGTTGTTCTGATAAAATTTTACTAGCACTTTCTCTTGCAATAGAAGAAACATTAGTTCCTCCGTTTTCACTTGCAAATGGATTTTCGCCAATAAAGCGATTTAATAATAATAAGGCAAAAACCTGCTTATTCATCTCATCCGTCTGTTGACGCAATTGATTTAATTTAGCTTGAGTAGTATTTATAATTTCTGTAGAAACACTATTATTTCCTTCTGGTAAAACAATGTCAAATGAGATATTTGGTTTCATCAATTCGCCAGTCATTTTCAAATTTGTTTCAAACGGAATTTTTTGTTTGTAGGTATTTCTAATTTCACTTGTCACTGCTCCTAATTGATCGCTTACTAAATCTATAGGCGCTGCTTCGGTTTTATAAATGGCTGTAATATTTATATCTGCCAGTGTAGGTTCACCTGTCCATAAAATATAACTTCCTTTTTTGATATCAAATTTTCTCTTAATAGCATTAAAATTCATTTCATAGCTTCCTTCTGATAATTCATATCGTCCTGTCAAGCTTGTTTTACCTGATGGATCAATTCCACCACTTAAATCTGCTTCTCCTTTTAATTTTAAAAAGTCACCATTTGCCTTATCAATAACCATAGATAACTCAGCTTCCTTATCAATTTCAATATTTACCGAAGCATTTATTCCTTTTATTTCAGATTCACTGGTCGTCTCAGTCAATGCCACTTTTTGCTCAATTTTTGGATTATCTTGATCTATAAATTCAATTATTCCCTGTCTGTCAGCAATTGAAGGATCAGATTGCGGTAAAACAATAGTAAATTTGGTGTCTTTATTAATTTTAATATTTCCTTCAACAATTGGATTATCTAAATTTCCTGTAATTTTTAAATGATTATCTAAATACAATTCACCGTAATATAAATCGTTGTCTTTCGCTTTAGAATTAACTGCTTTAAAATTATCAGCATCTACATTTAAATCAAATGCAAAATTTCTAAAGTTGGGACTGTTAATCTTTCCGTTTATAGCTAAATCATTGTCGTTTTCATCTTTTATAGTGAAATTATCAAATACAATTGATTCGCCTGTGAACGTAATTTTATCATCTATAGATTTAAATGTAGCATTTAGTTGCGTTGCTTTAAATCCAACATCATTAAATTTTAAATCTCCTATAACAAGTGGTTGATTCGCATTTCCAGTAATCTTAAAGCCACCATTTAGAAATCCCGTGCTTTCCTTTATATTATTTAAAGTAAAACCCTGTATACTCTTTAAATTTAATCTTACAATATCTAGATTCATATCAAAACTACTTTGAGTCGTTTTATATGTTCCATTTAAATTTACTTCATTACCTGATCCTGTAATTTCAATATTTGCAATATATTCATTCGCAATGTTATTTTTTACTTTAATACTTATGTTTCCAACAGTATCCTTCTTAAAAGTAAAATTTTCAATATTTAAGTCCGAAGTAAAAAGGGGAGTAGCGCTTAAATCTTTTATAGTCGCCCTTCCATTTATTGCTCCACTAAACTGTAAATCCTCTTTTTCGATAAAACTAGTAAGAGTACTAATATCAAAATTTTCAAAATTCAATGATATTGGTGCATTCTTAGCTTTACTTTCTGATTGGATTGAAATACTACTTCCTGCCTTACTTAGATCAAATTGATTGATATAAACGCCTTTTTTCCCAAAACTAATTAAGTTTTTAGGATCAATTTTCCAAGAATCGTAATTCAATAATAAGTTATCAATATCAATATTTACGTCATTATTACCTTCATTACTTTTTAAAGTTCCAGCAATTCTGTAGCGTTCTACACCTTTAGTGTCTTGTAATGCAATTTGATAATCAACTATATTATTCGCTACAACACCAGTAATACTTGTAAATGGTAATTGAACTATATTATTTTGAATGTCATCAACGAGTAATTCGTAAACTAAAGCCTCACCTTCCTTATTTATATTTATAACCGCATCAGTAATGATATTTTCACCGTAAATTAATTTGGGAATCGCGCCATTTATGGTAATCGAATCATTTACTGAATTGTATTTTCCTGAAAGCGTAATTGTTTGTAAGCTTTTTAGATTAGGTACAACTTTAAATAATATCGGATCGTCCTTTATAACAACTCTAAAATCAAATTGCTGTGCCTCTACAGTCTTCTTCTTTACTTCGGCATTAGTATCATAATAGGTAGCAATAGAATTTGTTAAAGCAGTTCCAATTTTCGAAAGTTTATATTTACCTTTTATTTCTGCTGCTAAAAATGGTGAATTTACGATCAATAAATTTTTATCAACGGTTGAATTAGCTATTATACTTATGGAATCGATTGCAAACTCATCTTTAGCGTTAATTACATTTACGCTATGAGCAACTACGCTACCATTTAGATAATCTAAATTAGCAGATTGTATATCAGCCTCTACAATTCCTCTAATTTTTAAAGGTCCTGCATGTAAATTTAGTTTTTCTAAATCAGCTATATCAACATTCAATTTTAGTTTTGCAGCTGGATATTTATCTTTAAAATTGCCACTACTAACTAAATTAAAGCTTAGATTTGGATCTTTTGCCGTAACCATCGCGTTAAAATTTCCCTTTTTTGTAGTTCCTTTTAAAATCAGATTTCTATAAGTGTAATTATTAAAATACGCTTTTGAGACTGTTCCATTTATAGTAGCCACCGCGGTTTTAGGATCAAAACCCATTCCTTTTACATCAGCTTTTAACGTAACTTTGCCTATTGAGTCGTTCTTAATTAGTTTTCCAATATCAAAATTGATCAGTTCTGTTTGAGCATTATATTTTTCAAAATTCTTAACACGGTGATCAAACTTAGCTTTAATCTTCGCGCTACCAAAACTACTGGTCAAATTCATATTTGTATTAAAATCAGCAATAGTTCCTTTAAAAGTTCCTTTAACAGCAAATTTTGATGGTAATTGAATAGAGTTAGGTATAGTGCCTTTTGGCAAAAAACTAACAAAATCTGTAGCTGTTGATTGTAAATCTTTTATATCTAAATTAAAAATAGCTTTATTTATATCCGGTAAACCAGAAATGCTTCCACTAGCAATTAATTTTGTTCCACCAAATCCGCTAACAGCAATGGAAGGAAAAATCATGTTTTTTAATTTACCTTTAATTTGCCCATCAATTGATAAAATTCCATTTGGATTGCTACTAAAAGGATTAGTGTTGCTTAGTGTAGGTACAAAAAGAAGAATATCTTTCACGCCCAATTTACTTTTTTTCAAATCAGCATTTATACTAAGTTCACCTGGATTTTTTGATAATGATTCAATGGATGGATAGCCAATTCTTATTTCATCTCGCAATTCTGTTTGCGGAGTTTTTAAATATAAATCCTTAAAGTAAGCATTCTTTTTACCATAGAAAAACTCAGTTTTTAAAGCTTGAATATGTAAACCACTTTTATCTTTAATAGTAAGAGCATTAGCTATTCCCGATATGTTTTCAGGATTATAATTTACTGTTTTTACATCTAAATTCAGATTTTTTATATCTAAATGATTGAAATCAATTCCTTCTGAAGCAGCAGCAGCATTATTATTGTCATATTTAAAATTTACTCTACTAAATTCTGCATTGTTGACTTTTACTTGCCATCCGCCAGGTTCAGTTACAACATCTTCCTTTTTAGCTCTTACTTTTTCTGATTTACCAATGGTTAAATTACCTTCAACTCCAGTAAGATCCAAATTTTTTATAATGGCAAACTGATTGTTAAGATCCATTCTATCAATTTTTGCTAAAAATTTCTTGACGTAAAAGGCAGCTGATATTTTTGTGTCTGCATTTTTATAATCAAGATCAATTTTAGATAAATCAATTTCTCCTAATTTTATTTTTAAGGTGGATTGTGATGAATTATCTATAGTCTCATTTTTTTTAGGAATTATAGACGCAGCGATTCCTTGCTTTACTTTAAGTTTTAAACCATTAATTTTTGTTTTTGGAATCTCAAAATTCATTTTTTCCAAATCAAAGATTTTAATTTTAGTTTGAAAATGGTTTAAATTAGCAGCAATATCATTTTTAGTAATTGCGTCCTTATAAGTCAGGCGAATGCGATCAAGTTCTATTTCATTTATAGAAATTTGAATTGGTGGCGAATCACTTTCAGGTTTTGGTGCAGAGGCAAATGCCTTTATGATATAATCAAAATTAAATTCAGAATTGGAATTTCGATCAATATTCGCAGTAATTCCCTCTAATTGAGCTGAATTGATTTCAACTTTATTATTGATTAGTTGAAATAAACTTATGTCAACAGCAAGTTTTTCACCAGCAATTAATGTGTCTTTATTTTGGTCTTCAAAATATACTCCTTCTAAAATTAACTTCTTAGGTAAGCCAATTTCAATTCGGTCAATTGATACCTTCGTTTTAATTTTCCCTTGAATAAAAGTTACTGCTTTATTTTTAGCAAAATTTTGTACCACTGGTATCTGAATTGCAATTACTAGTAGTAAAAATAATACCACAATGGAACCTAATATCCAAAGTATTATTTTCAGACTTTTCTTAAAATAATTTTTCAAGTGAGATTTTTTTTGCTAAAAATAGCTATTTTTGATGATAATTACAACTCTGAAACATACAGCCCGCGGATGTAAAGATGAGGAATATCAATTATCGAGGGATTATATAATTGATTTAATTTGTTATAGAATTTAAATTTTTTAAATTATTTCAAAGTAGTTTACTCGCAATAGTAAAGTGTGAGAAGCGCAATTGTTTATAATTTCAACTAATTTATTAGGTAAGGAGAAGAGGTGTATTTATATTTTTTTTAAAGGATCGATTTGATCTGGTAATTTAGGTTTATATGATTAATTCAAAAAAAAAGCGTTTAATCAATTTGACTAAACGCTTTCAATAGCAATTATTTTTTTTCTTCATTGTTCTTTTGATCATCCCAATCAGGTTTTTCACCTTTGAATTTTTGAGTGTCAACGTCGTAATTTTCGTCATTTTTTAAGACCTCTTCAAAGTCTTTATATTCATGTTTTCTCATATCACTTCTATTGTCAGATCCTTTTTGATTATGTGATTGTGGATTGTGGTTTTGTGCGCTCATAATATTTATATTTTAAGTTATTTTCAAAGTTAAAAAATTGAAACTGCCTTTTGTTATAAAATTCCGATACTTGATTGTAAGATTTCTATTTTTTTGCTGATAATCAAGTATGGAAATATATTTTACATTATAAGACACAATTAAAATAGTAGCTATCTAATAAATATTACTGTATTAGACTTATTGATCTTTTATATTTCCGCTGATAACACTTGAAATTATTCCTTTTTGATTTGTAAATTCCGCCATTATAACCCCTCCTAAGTGCAACACAATAAATGTTAGCAGATAATAAATTGATAACACATGAATCTCTTCCATCACATCTTTTAAATTTTGTGGACCTAAAACAATAGTTAAACCAGTTACTAAAGAAACAGCTACACATGCGTAAAATATAATATAAACCCAATATTGAAATCGTTGTTTAAACGAAAGTCCTGTATGTACCGGATTTATAAATTTCATTTGACCTAAAAACGGAAGGATTAATCTTATAGTATAAAGTCCTACTAAAGCGTAACCAAAATAGATATGCCAATCCCACATTGGTTTTCTTATCTTTTTTGCAAGTACAATTAATTGCTCCTGCGTCAAAGCTTGATCTGTCGTAGCAAGATAATCTTGAATTATCAGTGCGACATGGTTTTTGTTCATCCATGTGAGTCTTAGAAATATGGTAAATAGCATAGCTGTGAAGCAGATGGCAATGGACCAATGCATTATTCTAAAAATAACGGAATAGTCTCTAGTTTTCATAATTTGTATTGATATAGTTAATTATTACAACCCCTAAAATTAAATTACAACCGATACAGAATCAATTTGTTAGATGCTTCAGAGCGTGCTGAATTCTTTACTCTTTGGAAAAAGACTGATTGCTTCGATTGCAATTTCAGGAGTTGGATTAGCAATTTTTCTCAATTTTGTATCCATCCAAGCACCATCGACTGTAATAATAGCGCAAAGAATATTTTCATCATTAATGAATTCATGTACAATTGACCAGCGTGATGCATCAGGCTTCATTTTTGAAATTTTTGTTTGCATCATTATTTTATCAGCGAGCTTAATTTCTTTTTTGAAAACACACTCTTCTCTAAATAAAATGGGTCCAAAATGCTGAGCTTGTAGCACTTTTATCGTTAAGCCCAAACCTTCTAAAATTTCAATTCGATGCTGGGCTCCAAAATCATAATAAGCACTGTGACGAATATGAAAATTTGGATCTAAATCCGACCAACGAAAAGATAATTGTTTGCTAAAAGATGTCATAAATAGTATAGTAATTCAAGTTGTAAGTTGTTATAGGCAGATTCAATTGTAAAATTAGACAATTCAAATTGACGTTAGAGGCGAAACACTTATCTCTTTTTTGTAAAATTCACACATTTAATTGTTTATTTAGTAGTTGTGATACAAAATTTGAATCGCTACAATACTGATCACAAAAGTTATTACTGCAACTATTAACAATAGAGAACTTCTAGGTGATTCGATAATTGCAATGTTGTCAACATATAAATCCATAACAACTCCATTAGCACCGTATCCTAAGTTTAACTTGCAATCTACTTTGCGGTCGTTTTCTAGCATGGTAAAAGAATGTTTAGCGCCTCCAATTGAACTTTTTTCCGATACAATTTTCCCATTAAGCGTTATTGACTCTCGACCAACAAACGAATTAAAAATTTCTATTTTATTATTTCCGAGTTGGATAGTTGAAAATTTCATAAGGTTTGATTTTATCGTTAAATATTAATCTCTACTACAATTAAAATTTTAAAAGTAAGTAATGTATTGTTTTATCTATTTTTAATAAAGCTATCGGCTGCTTCGTATAACTGAGCTCAATGTTTGATTATAAATTTTCAGGATATTTTTGCGCAAGATAACTTTTATATTAAGTTTTTTCGATACTTGGTTATCTGGCAGAACATCTTTGTAATTGATCAAAGGAAAGACAAAATCCTTATAAGTGGTTATTCTTATACTGCTATTTTTGAAATTCTTATTGAAACTAGGTCGTTTAAAGCAGTTGCTTTTTGAAAGTACCTGTTTAGGAATTTGAAAATTATAAATGGGTTTAACAAGATAATTATAAAATAGGGATAAAAATTCGCTCCAATCCTGAAAAAGATGATAGTAAGGTATGCCAATAAATTATGCGTATTTGAAAATTAAGTATGGCGGTTGTGCAAGTTGTTTTTTAAATAGTAAAATTTAACGTGTTGCAATGACCATAAGAATTTTCTTTTTTTAAATTATACTCTTATTATTATTGAATTATTAAGATTAGTATGAGTTATTAGCTTCAAAGTTGTCAATTCAGGCACATTTTAATAGTAATCTTTAAATAAATCTGCAAAAATGGGTTTGATTTTTTATTGTTGTTTCACGCATGTTTTTACCTAAAAGTGTTTTGTTCTTAAGACCTTTTTTTTGCTCAATAATCCTTGCATTAAAACTGTGTAAACTATAATTTTTCAATAATTTAAGTTCAACTTAAGATTTCTCAATGTGTAAAATTTAAATTATTAATTAGATAATAATCGTTGAATATTATCCGCCTTCATCTTTTTTAAAATAAGTTCTAAAGATTGTTGATAGCTATGTTATTTCGTTTCAATGGTTGATTAGTTGCTTTTTTTACTCAGTAAAAAATAGTGTATTATATTAAGTGAATTTTTTTTAATAAAAAGTTAACATTTTTATTGTTTTTTAATAAAAACGTATAGTTTTGTTGAATACAACTAATATAAATTTTTTTATGAAAATTAATCGTTTTGTTTTAGCCTTGCTATTTATAATGGCATTGCCCACATTGATGTAGGCCCAGATAATTAAAGGAATTGTCAAGGATGAAAATGGTCAAACCATATCTTATGCGAATGTTATAGATAAAATAACAGCTAAAGGTGTGACCACCGATGGGAATGGAAATTTTGAAATTAAAGTAAGTGGATTTCCTGCTACTTTAACTGCTAAATATGTTGGCTACAAAAGCCAAGATATTGAAGTAAGGAATGAGTCTGATAGCGCAATTTTTAAGCTCGAAGCAAGTAACAATCTTGACGAGGTGGTTGTTACGGGAAATAGATCTAAAGTGCGAAGTGTATTAAATTCAGCTGTTCCAATTGATAAACTTTATTCCGAAGATTTAAAATCGAGTGGACAGGTTACTTTTGATAAAATGCTAGCTTATAAAATTCCATCATTTAACTCAAGTAGTCAAGCTATTTCTGATGGGACAGCCCATTTTGATCCAGCTGATTTGCGTGGTTTAGGGCCAAGCCGTACTTTAGTTCTAGTCAACGGAAAAAGGAAAAATCAAAGTGCGTTAGTGTATATAAATGATACTCCTGGAAAAGGTGAAGTAGGTACAGATATGAAAAGTATTCCATTTTCGGCCATTGAAAGAGTGGAGATACTTCGTGATGGTGCATCATCTCAATATGGTTCAGATGCTATTGCAGGAGTAGTGAATATTATACTTAAAAAGAAAGCAAATTTTACTGAAGTAAGTCTTACTTCGGGAGTAACTTCTGAAGGAGATGGTTTTAATTTTGGAGCAGATTTAAATTCAGGATTTAAAATTGCCGATAAAGGTTTTGTGAATATTACACTTTCTTATTTAAACCAGAATAAAACAAATAGAGCCGCAAAACCTGGTAAAGATGATTTATTTGGTTATGCTGCAAATGATGCGCAGTGGGGTGATTGGTTAAAAAACAATTCTAATTTAGGAATGACAATAGGACAGCCTGATTCTAAAATGGGCGCGTTAGTTGTTAATGCAGAATATCCACTTACAGATAAAACAATGATCTACGCTTTTGGGGATATTAATGTTCGAAAAGGAACAAGTTTTGCTTTGTACCGCGCTCCTTATTGGGTTCCTGATCCTAATAATTTATTGCATGCAGCAGGAACAACATACAATGGTTTTCAGCCTACGTTTAACACAGATGTTTTTGATAATCTAGGATCTATCGGGGTAAAATCTACGTTGTTTGGTTTTAATTCGGATTTTAGTTTAACAGCGGGCTCTAATAAAATTGATTATACCGTAAAAAACACAATAAATGTATCTTTAGGAGCTAATAGACCAACAGAATTTAAAAGCGGTGGATATACTTTTAGTCAGTTAGTGGGTAATGCTGATTTTTCAAGAACTTTTGATAAGGTAACAATAGGATTTGGTACTGAATTAAGAAAAGAACAATATGAAGCTAGAGCAGGTCAAAAAGAATCTTATGTCAATGGAGGAGCACAATCATTCCCTGGCTTACAACCCGCTAATGAGTTGAAGAAAGATAGAAGTAATGTAGGTGTTTATACTACTTTAGATTATGATGTAACCGATGATTTTCTAATAGGGGGATCTGTGAGATATGAAAATTATACTGATTTTGGAAATAATTTTTCTTGGAAAGCGAATTCACGTTACAAATTAAATAATGATATCTCTATAAGAGCGTCTTATAGTACAGGATTTAGGGCGCCAGCTTTACATCAAATATATTTGAGTAATATTCAAACATTAGTTTCCGGAGGTAGTGTATCTAATCAAGGAACCTTTAATAATATAGATCCCGCAGTTATTGGATTAGGTGTTCCTAAATTAGATGCGGAAAAATCACAAAATATATCAACAGGAATTACATTTAGATCAGGTGCTAAATTTTCTGGTTCAGTTGATTTTTACCAAATAAAAGTAAAAGACCGTGTATTATTTTCTGGCGAAGTTGGTTTTGATTCTAATAATGCAGCAATAAATCCTGTGGAGCAAGTCTTAGTTAATAATGACATAACAAGCATGAAATTTTTTATCAATGCAGTAAATACTATCACTAAAGGCGTCGATGTTGTTATGAATTATAAAAATCTACCTTTAGGAAATGGCAAACTAGGATTTAGCTTTGCATCTAATGTAGGCAATACTAAAATTGATGGACAAATTGCTACTCCAGCTATTTTGAAAGTTAACGGTTATGACATTTTTAATCGTAAAGAACAAGGCAGAATTTTAAGTGCTAGACCTAATACTAAAGTTTTACTCGGAATCAATTATGATTTGCAAAAAATAAGTTTTATCCTTAATAATACTTATTTTGGTGAAGTTAATTGGCAACACGCAACCGATATAGCAAAAGATCAAACTTTTGCAGGCAAACTTATTACTGATTTAGGTATTACTTATAAGTTCTCAAAAGTGATTTCTGCAAATATAATGGCAAATAATTTATTTAATGTTTATCCAGACAGATTGAATCCTAAGGGCGATATTGTAACAGATTTAGGAGGGCGTTTCAAGTATGCATGGGAAGTAAACCAATTTGGATTTAGTGGTACAATTTTTACGGCAGGTGTAAACTTCAAAATTTAGATATTAGTTCGCAATAAAAATAAAAAACGGGATTTATTCCCGTTTTTTTATGGAATTAATTTTGATTATTTTTAAAATAAATAAAACGTTTGACTAGGCCATTATATGAGCATTAAAAACGGGATCAACTTTATTGTGTTATATAAAAATACAATGAAACTTCACTACGAAGGACAAAACATCTCAAATGTCAACTTGTCATATCTATTTCCGCCAACTTTAATACAAACTGACAAATCAATAGAGTCATTTATATTGGCACAAAGATTGACTTACCGACTGTGAGTCATTAAAAATAGTATACAATAAAATTTAAATATAGTAAAAATGGGTAAAATAATCGGAATTGATTTAGGAACTACAAACTCTTGTGTTTCTGTAATGGAAGGTAGCGAAGCAGTTGTTATTCCTAATGCAGAAGGAAAAAGAACTACACCATCGATCATCGCTTTTGTTGAAGGTGGAGAAATTAAAGTGGGTGATCCTGCTAAAAGACAAGCAGTAACTAATCCAACTAAGACTATTGCTTCTATTAAACGTTTTATGGGACATAGCTTTGGTGAGGTTTCATCTGAGGCAAAGAGAGTTTCTTATAAAATTGTAAAAGGAGATAATAATACGCCACGTGTTGATATTGATGGTCGTTTATATACTGCACAAGAATTGTCAGCAATGACACTTCAAAAAATGAAAAAAACTGCTGAAGACTATTTAGGTCAAACAGTAACTGAAGCGGTTATTACAGTTCCTGCTTACTTTAATGATGCACAACGTCAGGCTACAAAAGAAGCTGGTGAAATTGCAGGTCTTAAAGTAATGCGTATTATCAACGAACCTACAGCTGCAGCTTTAGCGTATGGTTTAGATAAAAAAGGAAAAGATCAAAAAATTGCTGTTTATGATTTAGGTGGTGGTACATTTGATATTTCTGTTCTTGAATTAGGAGACGGAGTTTTTGAAGTGCTTTCTACAAATGGAGATACTCACTTAGGTGGAGATGATTTTGACCATGAAATTATTGACTGGTTAGCCGCTGATTTCTTAGCTGCTGAAGGAATTGATTTACGTCTTGACCCAATGTCATTGCAACGTTTAAAAGAAGCTGCTGAAAAAGCTAAGATTGAATTGTCTTCTTCTGCTGAAACTGAAATCAACTTACCTTATGTAACGGCTACAGCTTCAGGACCAAAACACTTAGTTAAAAAATTAACTAGATCTCAATTTGAAAAATTAACAGATGCTTTAGTAAAACGTTCTATGGAGCCAGTTGCTAAATCATTGAAAGATGCAGGTTTGTCTGTTTCTGATATTGATGAAGTTATTCTTGTAGGAGGTTCAACTCGTATGCCAAGAATTGCAGAAGAAGTAGAGAAATTCTTTGGTAAAAAAGCATCTAAAGGAGTTAATCCTGATGAAGTTGTTGCAATTGGAGCAGCTATTCAAGGTGGAGTTCTTTCTGGAGATGTAAAAGATGTATTGTTACTTGACGTTACACCTTTATCTTTAGGTATCGAAACTATGGGTGGTGTAATGACTACATTAATTGAGTCTAATACAACTATTCCAACTAAGAAATCTCAAGTTTTCTCAACTGCTGCTGATTCTCAGCCAACGGTTGAATTGCACGTTCTTCAAGGAGCTAGAGCAATGGCTGCTGATAACAAAACCATTGGCCGTTTCAACTTAGATGGTATTCCACCAGCACCAAGAGGAGTTCCGCAAATTGAAGTAACTTTTGATATTGATGCTAATGGTATCATTAAAGTTTCAGCAACTGATAAAGGAACTGGAAAATCTCATGATATTCGTATCGAAGCTTCTTCTGGATTAACTTCTGAAGAAATCGAAAGAATGAAACAAGATGCTGAAGCTAATGCTGAATCTGACAAAATCGCAAGATCGAGAGCAGAAAAATTAAACGAAGCAGACGGAATGATCTTCCAAACTGAAACTCAATTAAAAGAGTTAGGTGATAAAATAACAGATGACAATAAAGTAGCTGTTGAGTACGCATTAACTGAATTGAGAATGGCACACCAATCTCAAGATTTAGACGCTATTCAAACTGCTCTTGATAACATCAATGCTGCTTGGAAAAAAGCAACTGAGGCAATGTATGCTGCAGGAGATCAAAATCAAGGTCCTGCTCAACCACAAGGAGAAGCAACTCAAGGAGACAATGTTGAAGACGTTGAATTTGAAGAAGTAAAATAATTTGCACTATCAATTATAAAAACAAATTATTATAATTTAGAAAACCGTTTACCATTGGTAAACGGTTTTTTTATGCACAGTTATTTCGATTTACAACTTAATTGATTTGCATTTTTAATATGTTCTGATAGTTGGTCTATTGAAATTATATTAAGACATGATATCGTCCCTAATCAAATTAGTTATTAAAAGAAAATAATCTCGCTTTTTTTACTATATAAGCCATTTAAGTTGGCGGATTCAAGTCATAAATGCAACTTTTTGCTGATTTATCAATTTATGTAAATATACTTGGTTTGGTGTTTTAAAACCAAATCTTTTTCTCGGT
>NZ_JAXCIA010000034.1:0-33473 GCF_035985025.1 Flavobacterium sp. PL11 | reverse complement strand
GGGAAGGGGCGTTTTATGGAGAACCTCAAAGGTAATTTTTTGAGGGATAAAAACTCCTTCCCTTTTTAATCGTTTAGGACGCTATTGATTATAAATAAATATAAACTTCAATTAAAATTTACCAATTGAACTTTTAACAAAGTTGATTTAAAAAATTTTATATCAAAATGCTATTGAACAATAGCATCGTAAATAACTTTTTGAATATCCTCGCGAATATTTGCTTTAGACAAGCGATTGACTTTTGCCACAGGATAAGTTCTATTAGACAAAAAAATATAAACAATTTGATTTTCGGGATCGGCCCAAGCCATTGTACCCGTATACCCAGTATGACCAAAACTAGTCATCGATGCACAGCCACAAGTTGGCCCATCCTTTCCCAATTGTGGTTTATCAAAACCTACCCCTCTTCTATTACCTTCAGCACAAAAATAGCAGGTGTTAAAATCTTCAAATGTTTTTTCCGAAAAATAATATTGATTGCCGTAGCTCCCTTTTTGTAAATAAAGCTGCATCAATTTGGCAACATCCATTGCGTTAGAAAATATTCCTGCATGTCCTGAAACTCCACCTTCTAGTGCTGCTGATAAGTCATTGACATACCCTTGTAATAATTGCCGGCGGAAATAGGTATCACTTTCTGTGGGAGGAATACGATTTTTAGCAAAATTTTTTACTGGATTATAGCCTGAGTTATTCATTCCTAAGGATTTATAAAAATTATCCTGAATTAAAACATCAAGCGTTTTAGCAGTGCTTTTCTCTAAATAATCTTTTAAAATCATAAATGTTAGATCACTATATCTATATTCTTTTTTAACTGAAAGTTTGCTATTGATGATCATTTGCATCATAATATCGCTAAAATCATTTCTTATAAAAAGACTGTCTGCCAATTGTTTTGTAAAATTGATTTCAGCCTTTTTTCTAAAATAAACCTCAGAAAGTCCTTTTGATGAATTTAGCGCGGCATTAGAAAATGAGGGTCCAGCGACCAATCCTGCATAGTGAGATAATAAATCTTTTAAATTGATCTTTTCCTTATTAGATCCTATAAAATTTGGTAACATTTCTCCTAAATTTGTCTCTAAATTTATTTTTTTTCGATCGTATTGCAACATCACATTTGGTAATGTGGCCATAATTTTTGTTAACGATGCCACATCATAAATATCTGAATTTTGAACTTTTATGATATTTTCATAAGTATGATAACCAAATGATTTTTGGTAAATAACTTTACCTTTTCGAGCTACTAATACTTGAATTCCTGGAGTCATCTTTTCAGTGATAGCCTTATTTGCGATTACATCTATTTTAGATAAAACCGCCGCATCCATTCCCACATTTTCAGCATAAGTAAAGCCCAAGCGATCTAGTTTTTCTGTTGAGAGTCCTTCGTTACCTTTAAAATAAGGTTTAATAGAAAATGGTAATTTCCCTTTGGCTTGAATTGCTCCAAAGATTAATTCAGCCGAAACAATTTGAGCAACCGTTTTGTTTTGATAAGAAACTATTAAACCTTTGATATTCTCAAAACTATCAATCGCTGAAAGACAATATGGATTCGCAAAAACATTTAAAATAACATTATTATTCCCAGATAAAAATTTAATTTTAGCAATTTCATCTGATGTAAAACCATAATTTTCAAAAACATTATCTATTTTATGATAGCCAATGATGACAGTTGTATAGCGAGCTAATTTACGTTGTAATCGGTCTGTATTGGCATCTTCAATAACGGTTACATCAGCATACTTTTGTAGAGTAGAAATAAAAGCTTCATTGTCAGCATTACCTATTTTCACATAAGCAATCTTCTGCTGCTCTAATTTTTTGATTGGTATAATGGCATTAATATTACTTAAAACCGTAATTGCGTTCTCATAAAACTCATATTGGAACGCATCAGCTGTTGCAGAATTTACAACAGAAGCACTGTCTGTAATTTTAATAGATTTATAATTTTGTAATCCAGCTCCATTTTTAGATTTAAAAACTTTCTTCACTGTATCTTTTAAATCCAAATCAAAAAGTACAGCTGTATTAAAATAAACGATGGTATCTAAATTTATAGAAATAGATGGAACACTGTTTAAAATCACTTTATCCTTATTAATTTTTTTACCAGCATAAGTAATGGCTGTAAAAAAAAATAAGACATAAAATAAATATAATTTAATGTCTAATTTTTGCAAAATTTAGTATTTTTTTAGAAGAAACGGCTGTGCCAGCTATCCATTGCTGGAACTTCCCACGATTCATTAAATTCTTCTACGTTATTAACCAAATTATTGAAAACTATAGTGTTTTCAGTAACTGCTTTGTCTTTTACCATTTTTTTAAAGTCAATTAATGGTTTATGCGCTATATGTTCTCCAAGTTTAAAAGTAACATTCATTTTATCTAATAAATCCACTGAATATTTTTGCTCAAGACTTTGGATAAACTCAACTGACGAATCTATCGAACATCCTGTTGCTGCTTGAACATCCTGATTCACAGCAATAATAATAAAACGATTGTATTTTAATAAATAAGAACATTCTAAACTTGTGCCATGAGCGGCCCAATCTTTTAAAAAATCTTGCAAAGCAACTTCTATTTCAGAAAATTCGGCGTCTGAAAATTTTCTATTTGATTGATAGATCCAAATCTTAGATTCTTCTGGTAAATTTTCAAATGGTATGTACATGATATTTTATTTTTAATTAAAGAAAGAGTAAACAACTATAAATCCTGAGCGTTAGCAATAAGTTCAGCAATATCCATCACTTTTACATCTCCTTCTTTTTCTTTATTTTTAATTCCGTCAGTCATCATTGTGTTACAAAAAGGACATCCAGCAGCGATTATATCCGACTTTGTTTCTAAAGCCTCTTCTGTTCGTTCGATATTAATTTCTTTGTTTCCTGGTTCCGCGTCTTTAAACATTTGAGCACCACCAGCACCACAACATAATCCATTAGCTTTTGAACGTTTCATTTCTACTAATTCAGCATCCAGTTTTCGAATTAAATCTCTAGGAGCTTCATAAATATTATTAGCGCGACCTAAATAGCAAGGATCATGAAAGGTAATTCGTTTCCCTTTAAACTGACCACCTTCAATAGTAAGTCTTCCATCGTCTAAAAGTGATTTCAAAAACTTAGTGTGATGAACAACCTCATATTTCCCACCTAATTCTGGGTACTCATTCTTGAGCGTGTTAAAACAATGCGGACAAGCAGTAACAATCTTTTTTGCTTCGTACGCGTTCAAAACTTCAATATTCATCATAGCCTGCATTTGAAACAAAAATTCATTGCCAGCTCTTTTAGCAGGATCACCAGTACAACTTTCCTCAGTTCCTAAAACAGCAAATGATACATTTGACTTGTTAAGTATCTTGACAAATGCTTTTGTGATCTTTTTCGCTCTATCATCAAAACTTCCAGCACAACCTACCCAAAATAAAACTTCTGGTTGTTTTCCTTGAGCTAACATTTCAGCCATTGTTGGCACTATTAAATTCTCTGACATACTTTTTATTTTTTTAAATGGCTTGATAGCCAATTTAAATAAGTCTAATTTTCGTTTTTCCAATTCAATCGATCTTGCTGATTGTATTGCCATGGCGCACCATTATTTTCAATGTTAGTCATCATCGCATTTACAGGCATTGGCGCTGCACTTTGCTCCATTACCAAGTAACGTCGCATATCCATGATTATTGATAATGGACTTATATTTACTGGACACTCTTCAACACAAGCATTACATGTTGTACACGCCCAAAGTTCCTCGGGTGTGATATAATCATTAAGCAAAGATTTATTATCAGGAATAAAGACCCCTTTATTCGCATCCATATTTCTACCCACTTCTTCCATTCTATCCCTTGTATCCATCATGATTTTACGAGGAGACAATTTTTTTCCAGTGATATTAGCAGGACAAACCGAAGTACAACGACCACATTCAGTACATGTATAGGCATTTAGCAATTGAACCCAATGTAAATCTTGAATATCGCTTGCGCCAAATTTACTGGGTACTGCATTTTCGTCTACGGGCGCTGACGCAAATGGATCTACGGTAGGATCCATCATCAATTTTACTTCTTTGGTAACTGATTCTAAATTATCAAATTGCCCTTGTGGATGAAGATCTGCAAAATAGGTATTTGGAAAAGCAAGAAGTATATGCAGGTGTTTTGAAAAATATAAATAGTTCATAAAAACCAATATTCCAGCAATATGCAACCACCAGAATACTTCGTAAAGAATCATTACCAATTCATTGGACATTCCATTAAATATAGGTTCAATAAATTGACTGATTGGAAAAAAACCTGCCTTAATATAATGTGAATAACCACCTGGAACATTTTGTAAATGCAAATCGGAAGCGTTCATCAATAAAAATAAAGTCATCAATACAACTTCAAAATAAAGAATATAGTTTCCATCATTTTTAGGCCAGCCTTTTAAATCAGAACTCACAAATCTTTTTAATTTAATAATATTTCGTCTGGTCCAAAAAGCAAAAACAGCTATCAATACTAATCCAGCTAAAATTTCAAACGATGCTATTAAAACATTATAAGTTGTTCCTAAAAAGGCAAAAATTCTATGCGTGCCAAAAAGTCCATCAATAATGATTTCTAAAAGTTCAATATTGATAATTATGAACCCTAAATACACAATAATATGAAGAATTCCAGCAATAGGTTTCTTAACCATTTTTGATTGTCCTAAAGCAATCATTGCCATATTTGCCCATCTCGCTTTTGGATGATCATAGCGATCTACCTCTATTCCAAGATTTATATTACGTTTAATTTTTCTAACACTATTATAAAAATAGCCGAAACCAAAAATTAAAAGAATGGCAAACAATATGTTATCTAAGTAACTCATAGTAGCTAATTATTAATTATCACAGTAGAATCAATTACAGGACCTACATAAGGTTTGTCTTTCTTTCCAAAAACTGAAATATTTATATATCTCGTAGGATGTAGTCTTATGTCTTGTAATAATAATTCCAATTCTTTAGTCGAAGTTTTGATATTTTGATAAAAGGATTCATCGTTTAATAATTTACCTAATGACCCTTCTCCAGACTCTAATCCTGACACAATTCCGTCTACTCTGGTTAATGTTCTATTAAGATTTCTGACCGTTTTACCCACATCAGCTTTACTTAATGAATCAGAAATTTTTGAAAAATTACTACCTATTTTATTAAAATTTGTAACCACACCTTTAATTTGTGATCTATTTTCCTCTAATAAACTATTGACGTTTTTGGACGCTTTATGAAATTGCTCAATAGTTTTGCTTAGTTCTGCTAAAGTAAGTTTTAAATCCTGCTGTCCTTTTTGATCTAATACATTATTAAAACCTGAAATTAACTTTTCAGTACTACCGAGAACTTTTTCTAATTTTTCTTGCAAAGGAATTAGTTGATCTCCCACTTTATCAGTAAGTCCTAATTTTACACCTGATATAAATCGTTGACCATCTACTGCTAACGTTTTATCTTTATAATTCGGGATAATAGCAATTTGTTTTCCACCTATAAAACCAGGTTCGTAAAGCGATGCCCTACTAGTTGCAGAGATTGGAAAATCTGTCTTTAATTGTAATTCAACTAATAATACTCCAGTTTCATAATTAATTGAAATATTACTTACTTTCCCTATCACTAATCCATTTAAAGTAACGGGAGCAGATTTTGTCAAACCTTCTACAGATTTGTACTCTACATAATAGGTTTTGTAATTAATGAATAAGTCTCTTCCTTTTAAAAAACTATAGCCCCAAATAAATAATAATATAGCTGATATTACTAAGATAGCCGTTTTAATTTCTCTTGATATTTTCAAAGTTTTCGTATTTTTTACAAATTTAATATAAAATTTTTGACTTGTTGTAATTATTTCATTGCTTCTTGTACGCTGATGTTTGTTCCATTTTTGAACGCAATAATATATGCTCCAATGTACCCTTTTGATTTCACTATTTTTAAATCTTTTTTAGCTTCCTCATAATTGGAGGATTCACCATAAGAGTATTTAAAAAATTTGTCGTTATTTGTTCGCATAGATACCTTATCTAAACCTTTAAAATTAGACGTTTTCAAAGGAATATCTCTAATACCAGCAGCAAACTGTATTTTAAATACTATATCCTTCTTATTTAATTTTTTATCATCACTTTTATCTGACTGGATAGCAGTGCCTTTAACAGTGATCGAACTAACTTCTAAATCAGTGTCGAGATGTTTTTTAGAAGCAGCATTACTATTATTTTTTATACTGTTAGAATCGAAATATTCTTTTTTGTAATCAATAATAGCGCTAGCAATTGCTTTTGCCATTTTATCTTGTCCACTATCCGAATTTAGAAATAATCCCTCTTTTTTATTGGATAAAAATCCTAATTCAATTAATACACTTGGCATATACGCAGCGTCTAAAACCCACAAAGGCGATTGCTTGATACCTCTTGATTTCCTTTTTACTTTATTTTTAAAGTTACCTTCAATTTTTGAGGCAAGTTGAATGCTTCTATCTAGATAATCTTCTTGCATCATTTTTAGCCCTATCAAAGTTTCAGGATTTTTAGGATCAAAACCTTTATAAGTTTTTTTATAATTTTTCTCTAAAAGTATTACTGAATTCTCTTGCTTGGCAATTTCTAAATTTCCTTTACTTCTACTTAATCCCATCACAAATGTTTCAGTACCCGACGGAACATTATTAGCAACTGAATTGCAATGTATAGAAATAAACAAGTTGGCATGCATGCTGTTAGCCTTTTTTGGCCGATCTACTAAATCAATAAAAACATCAGATTTTCTAGTATGAACAATTTTAATATTATTCTCTTTTTGCAAATATTTTTCTAGCTTTAGCGTTGTTTTTAGTGCTATTTCTTTTTCTAGAAATCCATGATAGGAGTTCCCTGGATCTTTACCGCCATGTCCTGCGTCTAAAATAACGATAAATTGATTAGATTGAGAAAAAACGCTTGAAGTAGAAATTAAAAAAAGAATAACAAATAGATAAATAGTACGGTATAAATGCTGCAAAATAGAATTTTAATTTTTAATTTTTAGAACGGTTTACTTGATTGCGTCTTGAATATTGATTTTTTCACCATTTTTAAATGCTATCAAAAATGCAGTATTAAAACCATTTGATTTTGCTTCTTCTAATTGCTTTTTAGCTTCATCATAACTGCTAGTCTCACCATAAGTGTATTTATAAAAGTTATTCTCATAAACTGAGACGACATTTTTTAAAGCTTTAAAATTTTTAGCATTTAAATCTAGTTTTTTCTGCGTAGCTAATAATTGCACTTTGAAAATAACTTTATCATTAGTTCCTATACTTTTAGATTCTACTACTACAATTTTTTTCGGTACAATTACCGCTTTTGTAGGAGCAACAGTTTCCTGAACTATAATTTGCTCCATTATTTGTGAAGGTAGTGACTCTTGAGTTTCTAATTCACCGCTGCCAAAATATTCTTTTTTGTATCTTATTATCGCTTCTGCTATTGCCTTTGCAACTTCATTTTGCCCTTCTTCTGAATTTAATAAATTTCCCTCAGTAGTGTTAGATATAAAACCAGTTTCTATAAGAACTCTTGGCATATAAGCTTTATGAAGTACCATAAAAGGAGCTTGTTTTACGCCGCCGCCTCTAATTTTTTTTCCTAAGTCAGCAAATGAATCTTCTATTTTACTCGCTAATGCGATACTGTTATCCAAATATTCTTCTTGCATTAACGTCATTCCAATCATTGTTTCGGGTGAATTGGGATCAAATCCTTCATATTTTTGTTTGTAATCTTTCTCTAATGTAATTACAGAATTCTCTTTTTTAGCAGCAGCAAGATTTGAAGCAATTTTACTTAGTCCCATTACATAGGTTTCTGTTCCATCAGCAGCAGTGTTTCTATTAGCATTACAGTGTATGGACACAAAAATATGAGCGTTAAATCTATTTGCAATATTAGCTCTTTCAATCAAGTCGATAAAAACATCCGTTTTTCGTGTGTAGTTTACTTGCATTTGCGGAGTCGACTCTAATATTCTCCCTACTTTTAATACGATAGCTAATGCAATATTTTTTTCAATTCTTCCCTCATATACGGCACCAAAATCGTGAGCACCATGACCTGCATCTAATGTCACCCTAAAATTACTTGACTGGCTGAATCCGCCAGTAGAAAAAAAGAGTAAAATTAGCGTTACTATAATTTTATATTGATCTATTTTGTGCATAAAGCGATACATTAATTTAATTAAAAGACTACATCTATAAGTTTATTTATTTAACTATTTTTGACAAATAATAATACGTGAATATAATGTCTCTAATAATCAGTCATCATTTTACAAAAATAGCATTTAAACCTTTGTCTACAAACTTATTTAATATCGTTTTAATATCCTTTATACTCTTTTTGGGTTCTAATAGAATGAACGCTCAAGATATAAAAACTAAAAAAACTGTTGTAGCACCTGCTATTCAGAGAGATAGCATAAAAAAAAACAATCCAGCTAAAGTTGAAGTTGCTTCAACTGTGATAAAAGAAAAAGACTCCATAAAAATCGATAGCATTTTACCAGCAAAACCATTTTTAGATGGGAAGGTGAAATATAAAGCAGACAATTATGCTAAAATTGATCAAAAGAAAAAATTAATAACGCTATATGACAAGGCAGAGCTTTATTATCAAGATATTGAATTAAAGTCAGGAATTATTATACTTGATTATGAAAAAAACGAAGTCTACGCTGGTCGAATAAAAGATAGCACTGGAAAGTATACCCAGTTCCCCAATTTCAAGCAAGGGGCAAACGTAGTTGAACCTGATTCTATTCGATTCAATTTTAAAACTAAAAAAGCATTAATTTATAATTCCAGATCTGAACAAGGAGAATTCAAAATTAAAGCAGCGGTAACCAAAAAAGAAAATGATTCGGTTTATTTTTTAAAGAAAGCTATTTTTACGACTTCAAAAGATGTTGACAATCCAGAATATTACTTTCAGACTAATAAAGTTAAATTTATTCCTGGTAAAAAAGTGGTGACTGGTTTGACTAATATGGTTATTGCTAATGTTCCCACACCAATAGCATTGCCTTTTGCTTTTTTTCCAATGGGTAAGGAAACGAGTATATCTGGAATAATTCTTCCTAGCTATAATGATTCAAACGAACGAGGCTTTTCACTTCAAAATTTAGGGTATTATTTTGCACTTAGCGATAATTACGATTTAACTGTACTAGGAGATTATTATACAAATGGAAGTTACGGTATGCGCTTCGAATCTGCTTATGCTAAAAGATATAATTTTAGAGGTAACATCAATGTACGATTTGAAAACTTAATTTCGAGTGAAAGAGGTTACCCTGATTATTCTAAACAAAACATTTATAACATTCAATGGTCTCATTCTAGGGATTCAAAGTCAAGTCCTAATTCTAATTTTTCCGCATCTGTAAATCTTGGTAGCAGCAAGTATTTTAAGCAGTCGATCAATCAATTGAATATTGGATCAAACTTAAACAATACGTTAAGCTCTTCTATTTCCTATTCAAAAACATTTAATACTGTTCCGCAAGTAAGAATGTCATTGACGGCGACCCATTCTCAAAATACACAAACAGAACAAATCAATATGACCTTACCTACTTTACAATTAAGTGTAGATAGAATCTATCCTTTTGTAGGGAAAGATGGTCTAAAAAAAGGTTTTTTCAAAAATATTAATTTACAATATAATCTAAATGCTCGAAATAGCATTGTGACAACTGATTCTTTATTTTTTAAACCTCAAATGTTTAGAGACGCCAAAGTAGGCTTTCAGCACAGCATTCCATTAAGTACTAATTTCAAAGTTTTTAAATATTTCAGTGCTTCTACGTCAATGAATTATGAAGAGATTTGGTACACAAAAACAATTGAGCGAAATTTTGATGTGGATCAAAGTCAAGTGGCTGATAAAATCATAAATGGTTTTGACGCTTTTAGAACGTATTCTTTTTCTTCCAGTTTAGGAACTACAATCTACGGAACTTTTAATTTTGGTGAAAACAAAAAAATTAAATCAGTTCGACATGTCATGCGACCATCAGTATCTTATGGATATACACCGAGTTTTGAGCGGTATTACGACACTTATGCATCGGACGCTAGCGGAACAATGGATAAGCAATATACGCGTTTTGAAAATGGAATTTTTGGAGCTCCTGGTTTAACCAACTCTAATACATTAGGTTTTGATTTAAGTAATACGTTTGAGGCAAAAGTGACAGATAAGGACAGCACGAAAACAGAGCCTAAAAAAATAATGTTGCTTAACAACTTAAATCTTTCTACTAATTACAATCTAAATGCTGATGGCGTAACCTCACTTGCCTTTGCTCCAGTAAGAGTTAGTGGTGGAACACAATTATTTGACAATAAAATGAATGTCAATTTTGGAACCACTTTAGACCCTTATGCAATTGATAATTCTGGAAGAAGGATCAATGTATTTAACATTAACAATGGCGGTAGTCTATTTAGAATGACGAGCTCGAATATGACCTTGAATTATTCGCTTTCCAGCAAAGGCAAGAATGATAATAAAAAAGATAAAAACGAGCAAAGTTTACGCAATGGCGGTAGAGCCGATGATTTATTTGGTAGCAATACTGATTTAGGAGATAATAGAGTCAGTCAATTTGATGACGAAGAAACAGCTGGCGAAGATAAAATTTCAGAATTTTTCAACGCTAAGTTACCTTGGGATATGACTTTTGCCTATTCATTAACTTATGGAAATAACAACCGAGAAAATAAAATTATTGGTAATTCCATAATGATTTCTGCTAATGCTGATATCACTCCAAAATGGAAAGCGGGAGTTTCAACGGGTTATGATTTTGTTCAAAAAGGCGTTACGTTTACACAGCTACGTTTTGAAAGGGATTTATTGAGTTGGCGTATGGATTTCAATTGGTCTCCTTTTGGAAACAATGCAAACTGGGGCTTTTTTATTGGTATAAAATCGGGTGTATTGAGCGATATTAAGTGGGATAAAAGAAGTGTTATCAATCGTTAATATAATTCAATTTTGAGATAGAATAAATTTTTAAAAGTACAATAGTTGGGAGTTATAAGTACAACAATTACTTAGACTAATAGAATTACAACTATTTGAGAATTAAAATAAAAACAAATATTTATATGAAAAAGATAATTTTTACTGAAAACGCTCCGGCACCTATTGGGCCGTATAATCAAGCTGTTTTAACTGGAAACACTTTATATACTTCTGGTCAAATTGCTATTAATCCACAAACTGGCGAACTGGTAATAAGTACTATCGAACTAGAAACAACCCAAGTAATGGAAAACATGAAAGCTGTTCTGGATGCTGCAGGAATGACATTTGATCATGTGGTAAAAGCGACAATCTTTATAATGGACATGAACGACTTTGCTAAAATTAACATTATTTACGGATCTTACTTTAATGAAAAAACCGCTCCAGCACGTGAAACGGTTCAAGTGGCATGCTTGCCAAAAAATGTAAATGTAGAGATATCTATGATTGCTGTTTTGTGATTTTTTTTTAGTCCTTAGTACTTGGTTGTTAGTCCTTACTAATCCTTAGTTATTAATCCTTGGTCTCAAGTTTAAGAATACCTAGCGATCATATAAAGTTTTTGAAATTTAAAAATTATATTAATCCAAATACTAAAGTGGTAAAACTATAAATTAAATACCTCAATTAATGAGGACTCGCACATTAAGGACTAAGGACTAACGACTAAAAAAAACTATTTATTAGCAATATGAAACGCTATAAGTCCATCAATAGGTCTTCTTAAAACATTACCTAATTGCAAGTCGTATTTATTAAAAGTCTCTTGTAATTCTTCTTTCAAATAAAAAGCAATAGAACCTACAAAGTGAATAGGCACTTCTTTGCAATTATCAAATTGTTTAATATAATTTTTGACAAATGATTTCATTTCTTTAAAAATGATCTTTTTGCAAAATTCGTGATCTTTATGTTGAATCAAAAATTTTGCATAAGTCGCTAAATATGCATTGGGATTCGCTTCTTTATACAACTTGCTTTTGATAGCATCAGGATCTAAATCATATTCTTTTTCAAATTCAACTGCTAATTCCTGTGGCATTTTGTTAAAGTAATATTTTCTAATTAATTGTTTACCAAAAACATTACCACTACAATCATCCATAATTATATAACCTAATGACTGCACTTTTTGATGCAAATCTTTTCCATCAAAATAACTACAGTTTGATCCTGTTCCAAGAATACTTACAATAGCTTTTTCCCCTTTTGGTGTAGTGGCGTAAACGGCTGCGTAAGTGTCCTCCTCTACAGAAATAATTGCATTTGAAAAATAATCTTTGAAAATCTCTGACAAAGCTATTTTCATTCTGTCTGTTCCACAACCTGCACCATAAAAAAACAAGTGCGTAGCTTCTTTTTTATTTTGTAAAATATCAAAACGATCGTTTAATCGTTCAATAATTTCATGATCTTCAAGAATTTCAGGATTCAATCCTAAAGTTTGCGTGGTAAATAATACTTTTCCTTCTTCGTTTATTGCAATCCAATCCGCTTTAGTAGAGCCACTATCAACTATTAATCTCATTTCTATCTGGTTTTTAATTTTTGGTTATAGCTACTTGTATAAAATAAATTTAAAAAACCTTTTTTAAAAAGTAACAAAAAAATAAAATCCCGCTAAAAATGCTAACGGGATTTTGTAAATATATAGATTTATTTTAAACCTGCAATATGTACTGATAAATCGATTAATTTACTTGAATAACCATATTCATTATCGTACCAAGAAATGATTTTGAAAAATGTGGAATTCAAACCTATACCCGCATTTACATCAACAATTGAAGTTCTAGGATCAGATACAAAATCTTGTGAAACTACTAAATCTTCGGTATATCCTAAAATACCTTTCATCGTTGTTTCCGATGCTGTTTTTAAAACTGCCATTATTTCTTCATAAGAAGTTTCTTTAGCTACTTTTACCGTTAAATCTACTGCCGAGACATCTGTTGTAGGAACACGGAAAGCCATACCAGTAAGTTTTCCATTTAATTCTGGTATCACTTTTCCAACAGCTTTAGCGGCACCCGTTGAAGATGGTATAATATTACAAGAAGCAGCACGCCCGCCTCTCCAATCCTTTTTAGAAGGACCATCAGTTGTCATTTGTGTTGATGTAGTAGCATGAACTGTAGTCATTAAAGCTTCTACGATTCCAAAATTATCATTAATAACTTTAGCTAGAGGCGCTAAACAATTAGTAGTACAAGATGCATTAGAAACAATAGTGTCAGAAGCCAAAGCTTTTTCATGATTAACACCCATTACAAACATAGGAGCATCAGCTGAAGGAGCAGAAATAATAACTTTCTTAGCACCACCTTCGATATGTGCTTTTGCAGTTTCTAATGTGGTAAAAAAACCTGTACACTCTGCAACAACATCTACATCAACTTCATTCCATTTCAAATCTGCTGGATTTCTTTCAGCTGTGATACGAATGTTTCTTCCGTTTACGTATAATTTTCCTTCTTTCACTTCAACAGTTCCATTAAAGCGACCATGCACTGAATCATACTTTAATAAATAAGCTAAGTGATCTACATCTAATAAATCGTTTATAGCGACTACCTCTACATTATCTCTGTTGAAAGTTTCTCTAAAAACTATTCTTCCTATTCTTCCGAATCCGTTTATTCCTAATTTTACTTTTGACATTTTTTTGAGCTTTACGCAATAAGCTGTGTGCTTTATGCTATTATTAAAATTAATTTTATATACTTTTTGTGGCCTTAAGCGTAGTGCTTAAAACCTTCTGACTATTAAGTAGACATTATATCTGAAACCCTTAATAATTCTCTATCAATTTCAGTTTTCCCTTTAATAGCTTGCTCTAAAGGTGTTAGTATAACTTTGTCGTTTTTTAAACCAACCATATAATTAGATTTACCCTCTATTAATGATTCTACTGCTTTTACTCCTAACCTGCTTGCAAGAACTCTGTCAAAACAGGAAGGAGAACCACCACGTTGCATGTGTCCCAACACCGAAACTCTAACATCATATTCAGGTAAGTTAGCCTCAACATAATCTTTTAGTTCAAAGACATTTTTGCCTATTTTATCTCCTTCGGCGATAACCACAATACTCGAAGATTTTCCTGAAGCTTTACTTTTTTGTAACGATTCTAACAAACGTTCTAATCCTAAATCCTCTTCCGGTATAAGAATCTCTTCTGCACCTGCACCAATTCCAGCGTTTAAAGCAAGATGACCCGCATCTCTTCCCATTACCTCTACAAAGAAAAGACGGTTGTGAGAACTGGCAGTATCTCGAATTTTATCTATTACTTCAACAACTGTATTCAATGCTGTGTCGTAACCTAAAGTATAACTAGTTCCAAAAATATCATTATCAATGGTACCAGGAATTCCCATTATTGGGAAATTAAATTCATTGTTAAACAACAATGCACCTGTAAAAGTACCGTCGCCACCTATGACCACTAATGCATCAATGCCGGCGTTAACCAAATTTTCATGCGCTTTCTTTCTACCTTCTTCCGTTTTAAAATCAGATGAGCGTGCCGATTTTAGTACTGTTCCTCCTTTATTGACAATATTATTGACACTTCTAGGTCCCATTTCTTTGAAGTCCCCTTCAATCATCCCTTGATATCCTCTATATATTCCGATACATTCTATTCCATGATAAGCACAGGTACGTACAACGGACCGTATTGCAGCATTCATTCCTGGAGAATCTCCTCCTGAGGTAAGAACACCAACTTTTTTAATTGTTTTTGGCATTATTTAAAGTATTAAAGTGTAAAAATAACAAAGAATAATCACTTTCACGAACGCGAGTTCTATAATTTAGAAAAACAACCTTAATTCAAACGTTTTCGTTGATAAGTTTTACAGTTATTAAAATAAAATTGAAGAATATTTAATAAAACATAAAAATAGTCAATATTTATTGATAAAAGTTAGCTACTTATTTAATTTTTAACAAAAATAGTTATTACAGTAATTTTGATTTTTAGATAATGATCGCTGCTAATGAATCGTTCAGACTTTCAAATTAAATGAATTAAAGCACTTGAAATTCTGCTGATACTTTATGGACTAATTGCATTTTTTAGAAAATTCCATTAATCTTTTTTTAAAAAGATTGTGCAGTTTATCTTAATATTCATCAGGAATCAAACCTTCTCTATTATTTGGAATACGTTCCGTAAATGGTTTTTTAGAGCGCTGAAATTTAATATATTCTGGAGATAAATTAGAATCTTGGTCTTCAGCAACTGGAGTACTGACTTTTTCAAATTTTAAATTTTTGAAAATTTTATTGACAAACTCTTTAAAAGTATCAAAATCTACTTCGTAAGAAATACCCAAGCCCTGTGTATAACCAATTCCTTGACCCAC
This sequence comes from Flavobacterium sp. PL11, assembly GCF_035985025.1. Taxonomy (NCBI): domain Bacteria; kingdom Pseudomonadati; phylum Bacteroidota; class Flavobacteriia; order Flavobacteriales; family Flavobacteriaceae; genus Flavobacterium; species Flavobacterium sp. PL11. The sequence continues at coordinate 17,938 of NZ_JAXCIA010000034.1, read as the reverse complement.
ATAATTAATATCATTTTCTTTATTAAAAAGTCTAAGATTCAGTGTTCCATCTTCATTGACTCTAAAAAGAACTTCAACATCGCCTACAATTGCAGATTCATTAATTCCGCCAAAAGGAACTCCCAGTTTTCCATTGATGGTTACTCTTTCGTTGATCTTTGAGGATATTGTAGCCACAAAACGACCGTCCGTTTCCTTACCTATCCTTCGGTCAGCACCAATAAAATTAATACCAACTTTAAATTTCTCATCATCAGACTGAATAATTCCACCTAAAATACTAGATGCTGTTTCAAATAAACTACCTGAAAAATCAGATTGACTCACTCCCTCTGGACTTAAAAACCCTCCTGAAGATAGTAAGTATAATGCCTGTGTTTGTCTTACATCTTTATCATTTAATTTATATTGAATTTCTGATTTCAGAACACTACTCACCGTTGGAAATTCAATGTTAAAATCGGGTTCTGGACTGGTAAGATCACCTCGCACTCCTATGATTACCTCAACAGGAACTTTAGCATTAAATGATGAATTATCAAGCAATACTGCAGGATTTGCTAAAGTATTATATACTGCTTCAAGGTTAAGTTGCGCTTTCATTGGATTGCCTTCCCAAGTAATTGAACCTCCTTTTTTTACTTCAAATTTTTTGTCAATTAATCCGCCGTATTTAAAATTATAAGTTCCTTCATACGCTTGGAAATCTCCCCACATATTAAATTTTCCAAGAGTATTAATTTTAAATAATAAAGATCCAAATCCTTTTCCTCTCATCCCATGACCTGTATTTCTATCTAAGATCACTTCTACTTCGGCATCAGGTGTAATATCAAAATCAAATTCTAATTCTAAACCATTGTAACTTCTAATATTATCAACGATTCCGTTACTTAAATTATATTTTTCTTTCTCCGTTACAAAATGGAGAAATATATTATCACTTACACTTTGCGCATTGTTAATAGGAATTTTGACTGCTGTTCCTTTTTCTGACTTAGCATCTACTTTTATAAATAAGGAATTCGTAGGACCTTTAATAGTAGCTATACCATCTATGAATGCCGTTCCATAATAAGCGGCATCTTCACTATCTTTTGTATCTAAGGCAAGCAACCTTTTAGAACTAATAGCTAAATCAAGTTTCCAATCAGTAAAGTTATTGTGTTCAATAAAACCATTTAAATTTCCTGTTGATCCATATTTAGTGTCAGTCAGTGTGTTATTTCGAAACAAGAATTGCTCATCAGTTAGATCTATGATGGTGTTTTCACTTAAACCATAATCAACATTTAAGTATGGTATTGTGATACCTCCTTTATCTAAAAATAAACGCCCGTTGATATTGGGTTTATTTAAATTGCCTTCGATAATAGCATTACCAGATATGGAACCTCTAATATTAGATAAAACATCACCACCAAGTGAGTTTAATGTGGCAATATTGAATTTATCAAATTTTAGTTGTAAGTCAAGAATGGTTTGTTTGTCTACAATCTCAAAACTTCCATCGGCATTAAAAGATTCTAAATTTTTGTTTTCTAAATCTGAATTTATGGTAAACTTCTGCAGGTTTTCGTCTCCCTCAATATCAAAATTTAGTATTCCTAAATCTATTTTATTTACATTTAAGTTATCAATTATGATAGAAGCTGTAGGCTGATAGGCATTTTGGTTTTGCTTAAAACTCACTTCACCATTAATATTTCCTTGTAAAACGAATTTATTATTTGCGGGTGTAATTTGATTTAAATCGACATCTTTAAAGTTAAGTTTTAAGTCTTTGACCGTTGGACCTTTAAAGATACCTGCTAGCGAAATAGATTGGTTTTCGTGCGAAAGTACAATATTATCAATACTAAAATTTCTGAATGATTTATCAAAAATTATTTGATTGTCCGCCGTTTCAGTTTCATTTAAAAACCATAGATAATCTTTGAATTTCACTTCTGATTTACTGATTCCTACAACATTATTATTATCCTTATTGATCGTATGATATAAGTTTAAATTGAAATAATCCTGTGCGTTACTTCCACCCTTAAATTCAGAACGAAAGAATAATGTATCCTTGATAGTGACATTGATTAAACTAAAATCTTGTATTTTATAATATTTAGTTTTAATACTGTCTAACTCCACATACGCATTATAAAGTGGATTTTTATTATCTATAGAAATTCTGATATTATCCAGTTTATTATCCGCAACTATAATCTGTGGAGAGTTAAAATTAAATTTAAATTCTTGATTATCAGAATTGATTGATCCTTTAGCAATGGTATTAGCACCTATAGAAATATCAGGAAAAAAGACTTCAATAATTTTACTGTAAATAGAAAAATCAAATTTTAAAAACTGTCCTTTTTTTACTTTATTAGGTTTAAAATTGGCGTATAAACTACCTAAAGAATTTTTAACTAAATTTTCTAATTGATTAAATTCATATTTACCCACAATTTCACCTTGTACAATATCCGGTGAATTGACTGTAATTGTTCTAACCTTATTTTCATCAAAAACAGAATTAATTGTAAAATCGTCAAAAACATAAGTGTCTTTATCATTTTGATACGATGTTTCATTTATAAAAACATTGCCATGGAAATTCTCAATATTGTTACCGGCTGCTTGAATTAATACATCGCCTTTAAATACTGAAATAGAATCATCTGTTAATTTCAACTTAGTCAAGTTGGCATTTTGAACATTAACATGAAAATCGTAACGACTATCTTTATTTTTTAAATCTAATAATCCATCAAAAGTCATATTTAAATTTGGATCGTCCACGGAGATCTTCCCTATATATTCCGGACTTTTTAATGCCCCATCAACTGTAATATTAGTGTAATTATATTTATTATATTCTATTTGGCTAATTTCTCCTTTGATAGCAGTATCTAAATATTTTTGTTTAAATCCACGTCCATCAACATCAATATTCATACTTACCCTACCAAGATCTTTTTGATCTAATAAGGCACCAGCATTAAAATTATCTAAGATAACATTTCCTATATAAGAAGCTTTATCAATATTATCAATATTGCGAATGGCTAATTTTGATGTAACATTTCCTACTGCTGTGGTCATTGCAAAATCAGCTTCCACAGTAGTAGCAGAAACTTGGGCAGTACCTGATGTAGTAAAACGTCCTATTTTTTGTAAGGAAGTAGGTAGTTTATTCCCCAGGATATTGGGTAAGATAACCACTAAATCATCATAAGTAGACGTTAGCTTATCAAATGCAGCAACCATTGAAAATCTTTGTTTGTCTTTGCCAAATAAATTTTTAAAATTAAGATCGCCTATAAGTTCAGTCTTACGTTTATCAATCAATTTAAGATTTTTAAAAGTTAAATCGTTTAGGGTTCCACTAATCTTTGATTTTATAAAAAACTGTTGGTTTTTACCTATTTCATCATAAAAATAGCGAATATCATTAGATGCAATAGAAGCCGAATTTAGTTGAATTTCAAAACGAACTTTATCATTAAAATTAGTGAAATCTGTAATTTTGTACTTTAAAATTACGTCTCCTATCAATTTAGATTCTTTTGTTTCTAAATTTAGTTTTTCGAGCTTAATATTTTTCTTCGTGTAGGTTAAATCAGATTTTAGATTTTTAACATACAATCCTCTAAAATCTAAAAATGACATTTTTTGAATCGAAGCCGTAACATCAGGACCAAAAATCATAAAATTTGTCACGGAAGCATTTAACTTTGTAAAATCAACATCTTTAGGATTTTGACGATTTTCATCTGTTAAAATAAAATGTCCATTATGGATTTTTAGTTTATTTGCTTTTAGCAAAAACTTTCTAGTGGAGGGCTTACCCGTTTCAAAAGCGTTTATAAATTGATCTAAATTAGAGATCTTTTCGTTTTTGTAAGTTTTTAAATTAAATAATAATCCTTGCAGCTCCAAATCATCAAAAATTAAATCGCCATCTAATAACTTTTTACCTTCTAAAACAGTGGTCGCTATGCGTCGGGAATAGATCAAAGTGTCTTTGCGATGATCTCTAATCAACACTTCTTTAAACTTTATGCCTCCAAAAACCGAAATAGCAACACCATCGATAGTAATATTAGTTCCAAAATCTTTATTGATGGAATTAGTAAAATATTGAGCGATTTTAGTTTGGACGAAAGGCAAAGTAAGAGCAATAGCAATAACCAACAAAAGCAGCAGTAACCCAATGAAGGAGCGAAATACTATTTTAAATAATTTTTTGATACCAGTTTACTATTAAATTTGCTACTATTTTATTTTGCCTTTAGAAACGGAGCGGCTTTAATAAAAATTCTTTATTTTTGACGTTTGACAAAAAATAAAAATATTTTTTTGATTTGTCAAAAGTAATTCAAAATTAGTGCCTTTTTATGCAAAATCCCGACGTTTTTATTCTTGCCATCGAAAGTTCCTGTGATGATACTGCGGCGGCTGTTTTACGAAACGACAAAGTACTATCAAATGTTGTGGCAAATCAGCTGATTCATACGCAATATGGTGGTGTTGTTCCAGAACTAGCTTCAAGAGCACATCAACAAAATATTGTTCCTGTAGTTGACGCTGCACTTCGAAAAGCTAATATACAAAAAGAGCAATTATCAGCCATTGCATTTACACAAGGTCCAGGATTAATGGGTTCATTATTAGTAGGAAGTTCATTTGCTAAATCAGTAGCGTTAGCGCTCAACATTCCACTTATTGCCGTAAATCACATGCAAGCGCACGTTTTAGCCCATTTTATTGACGAAGAAGGTTTTGAAAAACCCACTTTTCCATTTCTGGCCTTAACCATAAGCGGCGGACATACCCAAATTATCAAAGTAGATGACTTTTTTGAAATGACGATAATAGGCGAAACAACTGATGACGCAGTAGGAGAAGCATTTGATAAAAGTGCGAAAATTTTAGGCCTTCCCTACCCTGGCGGACCTTTGATTGATAAATACGCTCAGTTAGGAAACCCAAAAGCTTTTGCTTTTACAAAACCCAAAGTGGCAGGATTAGACTTTAGTTTTTCAGGATTGAAAACGGCTATATTGTATTTTATTCAAAAGAAAAAATTAGAAAATCCAAATTTTGTTGATGAAAACTTAAATGATATCTGCGCATCAATTCAATATACTATTGTTGAAATCTTAATGGATAAATTAAAATTAGCAGTCAAAGAAACAAAAATCAAACAAATTGCCATTGGAGGCGGTGTTTCGGCTAATTCTGGCATTCGAACCACTTTAAAAAATGCAGAGGGAATTTATGGTTGGAAAACTTTTATACCTAAATTTGAATACACTACTGATAATGCTGCAATGATAGGAATTGTAGGCTATCAAAAATTTTTAAATCAAACATTTGAAACTTCAGCTGTTGTTTCTAAAGCAAGAATACAATTATAATTATGCAATTATTTTACAATCCAAATATAGACGAAACTACAGAAAATTTTACTTTTGACAAAGAAGAAAGTAAACATATTATTAAAGTATTGCGAAAAAAAGATACTGATATTTTATTTGTGACTAATGGTTTGGGCTTTCTTTTTAAAACAGAAATCACATTAGCATCAGATAGTAAATGCACCGTAAAAATTATATCATTTGAAAAAGCGGCTCCAGCTAAATCTAGATTGCATCTAGCAGTAGCGCCAACGAAAATGAATGATAGGTACGAATGGTTTTTAGAAAAAGCCACTGAAATTGGCATTCAGGAAATAACACCTATTATATGTGATCATTCTGAGAGAAAAGTGATCAATCAGGAACGTTTTGATAAAATTTTATTAGCCGCGATGAAGCAGTCTAATGAATTATATTTACCAAAATTGAATCCTGCTATTACATTCAAAGAGTTTATTAGCTTACATAATGACAACATTAAATTGATAGCGCACTGCGAGGAGACCGATAAAAAAACGTTGAAATCAATTTTGAAACCCAATCAAAACTTAACCATTTTAATTGGACCTGAAGGAGACTTTTCCGAAAAAGAAATCGCGCTTGCTTTGAGTAAAGAGTATACCCCAGTTACCTTAGGCAATACTAGGTTGCGCACCGAAACTGCTGCAATTGTAGCCTGTCATAGTGTAGTTTATGTCAATGAAGATTAAATAAATATGAAATCAATTTGCTATCTTTTTCTACTTTTTACTATATCTTCATTCTCGCAAGAAATTGCCTTAATGAAATATAGCGGTGGCGGCGACTGGTATGCAAATCCCACTTCACTGCCTAATTTGATAAAATTTTGTAACGCGAATATCAATACTAAAATTGCTTTAAAACCAGTGACGGTTGAGCCTAGCAATTCTGATTTATTTTCCTATCCTTATGTTCACTTGACAGGTCACGGCAATGTTGTATTTAACAGTGATGATACTAGTAATATCAAAAATTATTTATCAGCAGGTGGATTTCTTCATATCGATGATAATTATGGAATGGATCAATATATCAGAAAAGAGATAAAAAAAATATTCCCCACTAATGAGTTGGTCGAAATTCCTGCTAATCATTTAATTTTCCAAAAGCCGTACTCATTCCCAAATGGCTTGCCTAAAATACATGAACATGATGGTAAACGACCTCAAGCTTTTGGAATATTTGTCGAAAATAAGTTAGTTTTATTGTACACTTATGAAAGCGATTTAGGTGATGGTTGGGAAGATGTAGAAGTCAATAACGATCCAAAAGAAGTTCGGGAAAAAGCATTGAAAATGGGCGCTAACATAATAAGCTATATCTTTAATAATTAAATATACAATTACTAAACGGTTAAATAATTTAGCTATTTATCTATATTAAAAAATACAAATACAAGCATGATTACATCTAAGATTATTGCAAACGGAATTTTAAGAGCTTTATTAACAATTTTAGTGATTGGCTTAGCCTTGTCATTTTTCTATACTATTCAATCCGTTTTAATTTATTTAGTCATTTCATTAATACTTACTTTAATTGGAAATCCTATTTTAGATTTCTTTAAAAGACGATTAAAGTTTAATCATGTTTTTGCGACAATAGCGGTGTTGTTTATATTTATCTTGATCATTTTTGGTTTTATAATGTTGTTTGTACCTTTAATTTTGGCCCAAGGCCAAAATCTATCCTTATTAAATACTGGCGAAATTGAAAAAGATATTATGCAGTTAATTGATCAAATTACCCTGTTCTTAGATGGACACCAAATTGATTCTGCGCAAGTCTTAAAGGAAGCGAATATAACATCAAAAATAAATTTTAATTTTATTCCTAATTTCTTAAATACAATATTAGGAACTATCAGTAGTTTTGGAATGGGATTGGGATCCGTCTTATTTATTACTTTCTTTTTCCTAAAAGATCGAAGAATGTTTATTTCAGGAGCCAGAAAATTAATTCCAAATTCACATGAAGATCAAATTTTAAATTCTCTAGAAAAGATAAATTCACTGCTATCTCGCTACTTTATTGGATTACTTTTACAATTATTTATTGTATTTATTTTATATTTAATAGTCTTAGTTATTTTCGGAATTCCGAATGCACTTATTATCGCATTTTTATGCGCAGTGCTAAATATAATTCCATATATTGGCCCATTAATCGCTTCTGTACTAGCAGCTGTTTTGAGTATGTTGAGTAATTTAGGAAGTGACTTCCAAACAGAAATACTACCTACTACCATTTATGTATTAATAGGTTTCTGGATTGTTCAAATTATAGATAACAACGCCTCACAACCTATTATTTTCTCAAAAAGTGTTAGTTCTCATCCACTAGAAATTTTCTTAGTGATACTTAGTGCAGGATTTCTTTTTGGAATTTTAGGTATGATCGTGGCGGTTCCTTTATACACTATCATCAAAGTGGTTGGAAAAGAATTTTTTCCCGAAAATCAAATTATTAAACTACTTACTAAAGACATATAATTTTGGATCAACAGATTCTCAGTGAAAAAGTACAAACTTTTATTAATGCAAACATTGCTAATAATATCGCTGTAATAGCGTTACAAAAAAACCCCTTTCCATATATTTCTTGGCCAAAGATTTTGAACCAAATTGAAGCTAAAGCAAAATCAAAAGATAAATTGCCAAGCTGGTTTAAGACTGCAAATATTATTTATCCCAGCAAAATATCGATCGAGCAAACCTCATCAGAAAAAACAGCTTCTTACAAAGCCTCAATCGTTTCAGGCGATAGTTTGATTGATTTAACTGGTGGTTATGGGGTAGACGATTATTATTTTGCTAAAAACGTTACATCAGTTGCGCACTGCGAAATAAACGCCGAATTATCTACCATTGTAAAACATAATTTTGAGCAACTTGCTGTCTCAAATGTGTATTGTTATTCTGGTGATAGCTCAATTATTCTTACTGAATTAGCTATAAAATGGGATTGGATTTATATCGACCCTTCTCGACGTAGTGATATAAAAGGAAAGGTATTCTTGCTAAAAGATTGCGTACCAAATGTCCCCGAAAACTTAGAATTATATTTTAAATATTCTAAATCTATTTTAATAAAAACAGCACCATTACTAGATATTTCAGCAGGATTAGCTGAATTGCAGCAAGTGAAAACAATTCATATTATAGCAGTTGAAAATGAGGTTAAGGAATTATTATGGGAGTTGCACGCTGGTTTTTCAGGAAAGATTACTATCCAAACCGTTAATATTTTAAAAGACAAACTAGAATTTTTTAAGTTTATACGAAACGAAGTTTTTGTAGCTCTGCCGTACACATCTCGTGATAAATATTTATACGAACCCAATAGCGCCATTATGAAATCAGGAGGTTTTGATGAAGTGGGTGCTTTTTATAATGTAAACAAACTTCACAAACATTCTCATTTATACACATCTAACACTTTAATTCCGTTTCCAGGTAGAATATTTGAAATTGAAAATTCGTTTCCATACCGTAAGCCAGAAATGAAAGAATTTTTAGAAAACAAAAAAGCAAATATCACAACACGCAATTTTCCTGATACCGTAGAAATGATCCGCAAAAAATGGAAAATAAAAGATGGCGGGAATTGCTATTGTTTCTTTACAACTGATATAAATAATGAAAAAATAGTTTTAATTTGCACCAAAATTCAATTATAATGAAACACCTACTTTTACTATCTTTTTTTCTTTTTAGCTGCACTGTATTAGCACAAAAACCATGTGAGTATACCACTAACGTCAATGATTCTATTGGGACTTATAAGGAAACTAAGGAATATATGATTAGCGAAAAAAACTTTGCAGGCACTTCAAGCTATATATTTTATTCGTTAGCAAATACAGATGGAGTACCTTCTCTAAACATACAATTTTTGCAAAAAAGTAAAGAATTTATAAAAGCGAATTGCTTTGATAAAAACTCAAAGATATTTTTACAGCTAAACAATGGAAAAATTGTGACTTTAGTCCACATCGATCAAGAAAATTGCGGTACAATGATCCGCGATGATAAGGGTTTTGATAATAGAGTCAACTCCGGAATCTTTTTGTTTACCAAAGATAATTTTGAAGATCTTAAAACTTCAGCAGTTTCGATGATGCGTATTAAGTATCTTACCGATACTGAAGATTATATAATGAAAAAAGAATTTACATCAGAGTTAAATAACCAAACCTACTTTCCTGAAAGATATTTTATAGAAAACTTAAAATGTATTGAATAACTAATTACAATCCCATTTAAAGTTAGACACTTTATCATTAAGTCCAGTTTTAAGATTATAATGCCACCATTCTGAATTAAAAGGGTTAAAACCGCTGCTAGTCATAACTGATTTTAATAGCTGTCTGTTATTTTTAATTTTTTGCGACAAATTGCTATACTCATGGCTAGCTTCTTTACCAAAATGATCAAAAGAAGTTCCCATTTGTAGTTCCTTCCCTTTTTGATCTACTAAGGTAATATCTACTGCTCCACCTTTATTGTGAATGGATCCTTTAGCGGGATCAGCAACATATATAGGATTAGAAACAATAGCCCACATTCTTTTTTGAATATCTAAAGGACGATAGCAATCAAAAATTTTAATGCGGTATCCTTTTTCAATAAATTTATTATTGGCTTCTATTAATGCTTTTACCGTTTTTAAACGCAAATAACACTCCCCGCAATCATACACTTTTTCCTTTAAAAAATTATCCGCAGTTGCGTATTTCATATCGTAAGCAAAGTCTTGGCTATACTTTTTTAAATTGACAAAAGAAGTATCGCTAACGGTAGTTTGAATAATAGTGATTTGCGCCTTTATGGGCATAATGTAAAAAAGTGCTACCAGAAGTATGCTATATTTAATCTTTGTGCTCATCAAAATGTATTTTTTTATAAAATTAAGTTTATTAATAGATTTTTTTCAATGCAAACTGATAATTATTTATTTTATTTGACACTGCAAGGTAAAATAGCTAATATGAGTGACTAATTTGATTTTATTATTGTGAGTGTCATCATAAAATTTTTAGGTCAAAATTGGAATTTTATAGGAAATACAATATGGTTATTACCATTTAATTTGACTTTTTGACTTAAAAATTGTATTTTAGCAATAACACTGAATATAACAGTTCGTACTGGAAATTCTATTTTTGAAAATCTATTCAATTTATTTCCATTTTAGAGTATTATACTCTTTCCGCTGCATTCTGTAGCAATTTTCACATTAGATTATTAACCATTGAGGTTTGTCTTTTTAAAAAAAGATAAATTCTCTATTATTATTAGATCACATGAATAAAAATTCTATGAAAGACAAACGTATCGGTATAATTGGTGCGGGTCCTAGCGGTTTAGCGCAAATCCGTGCTTTTGAAGCTTTAAAAGAAAAAGGATATGCAATGCCAGAAATTATATGTTTTGAGAAACAAGATAATTGGGGCGGTATGTGGAATTATTCTTGGCGAACTGGCGTGGGAAAATATGGGGAACCACTTCACGGCAGTATGTACAAATATCTTTGGTCTAATGGACCTAAAGAATGTTTAGAATTTTCCGATTACTCATTCGATGAGCATTTTAAAAAACCAATATCTTCTTATCCACCTAGACCTGTTTTATTTGACTATATACAAGGACGAATTAAAAAAAGTAATGCCAGAGATTATATCCGTTTTGACACTACAGTTCGCTGGGTAAGCTATGATGAGAATACAAAAAAATTTAATGTCATTTTAGATGATTTAAAAATTGACAAAACCTATTCTGAAGAATTAGACTTTTTAGTTGTTGCCTCTGGCCATTTTTCTACGCCTAATATGCCTTATTTCAAAGGAATTGAGAATTTTCCTGGCACGGTGATGCACGCGCATGATTTTAGAGGTGCTGATCAATTTAAAGATCGCTCCATACTCCTTATTGGTAGTAGCTATTCTGCTGAAGATATTGGCGTGCAATGTTTTAAACATGGTGCAAAGTCAGTGACATTGAGTTATAGAAGTAATCCAATTGGAATCGATTGGCCCGAAGGAATAAAGGAACTTCCTATGGTGACTCACTTTGAAGAAAACATTGCTTTCTTTAAAGATGGCAAAAGTGAAAAATTTGATGCTGTAATAATGTGTACGGGTTACCAACATAAATTTCCGTTTTTACCAGATGAACTTCGTTTAAAAACTAAAAATAATTTATTTCCCGATCATTTATATAAAGGAATCTTTTTTAATTCCTTGCCTCAACTTATTTATTTGGGAATGCAAGATCAGTATTATACTTTTAATATGTTTGATACTCAGGCTTGGGTAGCTCGGGATTACATAATGAAACGTTTATCCATACCAGCAGAAGCAGAACGAAGACTGGATATTGATAATTGGTTAGAGAGAAATAATAAATTAGAAGGGAGCTTAGATAATGTTGATTTTCAGTCAGATTACATCAAAGATTTACTTAGTCTTTCAGATTACCCTCATTTTAATGTTGATAAAGTAGCTCAGATGTTCAAAGAATGGCTGCAAGATAAGGAAGATAATATTCTCACTTATAGAGATAAAACATATCAAAGTGTTGTTACAGGTACAATGGCTGCACAGCATCATACAGAGTGGATGGATGAGCTAGATGATAGTAAGGAAAGATATCTTTATCATCAAGAAGAGGAAATTTCCAATTAATCATTTTACTTTTTTCAAATTAAAAACCACCCTTTATTATTATAGGGTGGTTTTATAATTTAAAGATATTTTAATACGTTATTAGACAAATAAATTTTCACAATTTAAAATTAAAAAGTAGAGGTTTGCAGAATCCAAAGTGAATTTCAAATCTTTTTTTTTATCCTGAGCGGATTCTAAAACTTAAAAGAATAAACTTTTTGGTTAGAGATTGTCTTGGGTTGTTCGAAAAACTTAACGTGAAAAAAAAATAAAATTAATGATTTTCAAATATTACTTAATTGCAGAGCTTGCGATTTTATCAAATGTATGTATATAGATTACAGTGCTTTCAAATATTGAAAATCAAATTTTAAATAATGACAATATCAAGAAAGATGAATCCACTTTTTCTCACTATTCAGTTTAAATGTGCCAATGTGTTCTTTATTCCACTCCAGTGGTCCGATCAACGAAAGAAAATCAGTGCCATTATGACTTCTGTATAAATGGTAGATCTCACCGATAACGGGTTCGAATGAGAATTTAGAATTATACACTAATTCATTCCATTCAAATTCTTCAATTAAACTTTGATACTGTGCTTTAAGTTCATCAAATTTACTGGCAAATTGCTTATTGACCGTGGTAATTCCTCTGCTCTTCCACGAAACTAAATCATCAACTCTAATTGCTGGAGCACCCACACTAGTGCCATAAGGCAAAACATTGGCGTTATATCCATCAGTTTCTGAATATACTATATTATCAGGTTTTTTATTTTCCATTATTTGTGCTATATCAAAATTATATTCGAAAATTGAGATTTTAAAAGAAATCGCTAAATCAATCACTTCTATTTTTCAATAATTATATTGACTTCTCAAATTTTTTACAAATATAAATTATATTTTTTGTTTAACATTATTAATTTATAGATAAACAAAATTAAAGTTCGAAATACGTTATATTACGAACATCACTGCTACATTAGTTATATCAATTTATGTCTGTTGGAATCAATTATCGATTGAGTTAAAGAAAATTTGGTAGACGCGCATTTTTCAGATACCTACAACTAATTATAAAGTAAAAGTCAATTAGTAAATGAGTTCTAATTTATATTTTTTAAAATCGTGAGCAATGATCATTGACTATTCTTGATATTATTAGCTTATAAAACTACTCAATATACCATAGTGAAATAATAACCATCGCATTTGGAGACTTTCCTTTAAAAGACTGTAAAGATGACCACTAAAATTTTTATAAAAGTCAGATATAAAAGATTTTATAACAATTTAATAAAAGATCTCTTGTAATCAATTGATGTAATTTTTTTCTATCGACCTTATAAATTATTTATCGAATGCATAGTTGAAGGTTATAATGATTCTTGAGTAGTGATTCCGATTTTACTACTAAATTCTATTTTTTGTATTAACATACTTATGTAATTACTAATCCATATAACTTCTATGTAGTATCATTTTAACAATTGATTAATCTTTGAAAATTACAAATTTTATTTAAAATCTTGTAAGTGTTCCATCAATTAACAATGATAACTTTGAATTATGTTTGTTTTTATAATTTGAAATATAAATAATTAAGGAAATTATTATGAAGAAAAAAACTATTTTAATTAATGATGCTGGTTCAGGGCTTGGCAAGTAAACCGCAATAGGTTTGGCTCATTATGGTCATCATGTTATTGCCACCGTTCATATTTAGGAGTAAATGTCCAGATTTCAGGAAGATATAAAAGATATTGAATTTGAAAAAAATATAGACATTACCAACTTTATAAATCAAAAAAATCTCAATAACAGCTCATTTTTTCATTTGTAAAAAAAATTTTATTATGCTCAGGAAAGCACCTTTAAAATTTATACTTCAAAAATTATAGCAAAAACTGAGTTGAATATCGGAAATAACTATAACTTTTTATATCTATTATGATGTATTTAAAAAAAATTAACCATTATTAAATTGTATTACGCACTAAAAATTAACTTAAAAAACAATTATTATGACAGAAATTAAAATAGAAAAGAAAACTTCGATTTGGCCATGGATATTTTTATTACTTGGTATTATTGCTGCAATTTGGTTTTTCTTCTTTAGAACCGATGAGACAAATGTGCAAGAAGTGGTTACCGATACCGACACAGAAATGGTTCAGCCTATGGAAGATAACAATGCTGTTTCGGATTATATAATGTTTGTAAATAATGATCCTGATAAAATGGGATTGGATCACGAGTATAGTAGTGAAGCACTTAATAAATTGACTACAGCTGTAGAGGCAACCGCAAATAAACAAAATTTTGATATTTCAGCTGACATTGCAAAGGCACGACAATTTACCGAAGAAATACAAAAAGATCCAACAGCCACGAATCATAGCGACAAAATTAAAGGCGCTGCCGATATTTTAAGCATGGCTTTAAAAAATTTACAACAAGAAAAATACTCAAATTTGACTGCTGAAGCGGACTCGGTGAAAGCTGCAGCTGCAGGAATTAATCCGGCTGTTTTAACACTTGATCAGAAAGATGCTGTTAAAAACTTCTTTACTACTGCAGCAGACTTACTGACAAAAATGAATTAATCAAACCTATTAAAATCTAAAATTATGAAAGACGAAAATAAAAATTTATACTATTTACATGAACTATCTGATTATAAAGTTGCCGATAATTATTCTGATGTTAGAGATTGGAAAGTATTAGATTCCGATTACAAAGTGATCGGTAAAGTAGATGGATTGCTAGTAAGTAAAGAGGCAGAACGTGTTGTTTATCTTGATGTAGAAGTGGATGAAGCTTTAATAGAACAAGGACATCAAACTTTTGGAAAACCTACGACCGATGGTGTTCATGAGTTTCTAAATGATAAAGGAGATACGCATTTAATTATACCTATTGGTTTAGTAACCCTTGACGAAGATTCATCTAAAGTTCACTGTAATTCAATCAATTATTCCACTTTTGTAAAAACAAAACGTTTCAAAAAAGGAATGGAATTAGATCGTTCTTATGAGCTGATGGTTTTACCTCACTATGAAATTGCGGTGGTAGCTGATGAAAGTAATGTTGCCACAGAAAATGATTTTTCTAATGAACAAAGAATTCCTAATGACTCTTTCTACAATCGTAAGGAGTTTTTTCCACCGATTAAAGATTAAGTTATAGTAGTTCTGCGCTTTAGTAATGATAATGAGATAAAATATTTCTTACAGCTGACTAAATACAATTTTTCATTAAAATTTTTTAAAATGATTATTGAAGCAGCTGTTTAGATTAAAAGTTTGTTTTTTTAAAAAAGCATTTTTGCATTTCTTGTTACCTAAAATTCTTGAGTGTACATAATGATTAAGAAAAACATCTCAAAGAAAAATTTGAGATGTTTTTCTTATATACAATTGCTTTGTAAAGTACATATTTTTTGATAATTTTTTATATATACTTCTAAAATTTTAAAGATGAAAAAAGATCCCTTAACTATGGACGAATTGCTAGATCAGTTAGTGGGATTAGATATAATTAAATATGCTGCTATCCCTTTAATATTACTGGTGATAGTAGAATGGATACTTACCTTTATTCAAAAAAAAGATTACTATAATAGCTTAGATACGGCATCGGCTACATTTATTGGACTTGTTAATATTGGAATCGCGGCTGTATTAAAATTAGCCATTTTTGGTGTTATATTATTTTTTCACAATCTCGTTCCTTGGAGTATTCCCACAGTTTGGTGGGCTTATGTTTTGTGTATTATATCAATTGACTTTTTTAGATATTGGTCACATCGATTAACGCACGTCAACCGCTTTTGGTGGGCTACTCATGTGACGCATCACAATTCTGAAAAATATAATCTATCAGTAGCGTTTCGATTGAGTTGGACCCAACATATAAAATTCATCTTTTTTATTCCTGTAATATTGATGGGATTTGACCCTGTTTTATTTTTTATCTGTCACCAAATTGAAGTACTTTATCAATTCTGGGTTCATACAGAACACATCAGAAAACTACCTGCTCCCATTGAATATGTTTTTGTTACCCCTTCACACCATAGAGTACATCATTCAACTAACACCCGATTTTTAGATAAAAACTTTGGATCTACTTTTATAATTTGGGATCGAATGTTTGGGACTTTTCAAGAAGAGGATGAGCAAACAGTTTATGGTCTCACTACTCCAATTAAATCTTACAACCCCATTACCTTAAACTTTCACGAGTGGAAGGATATTGTTATGGATGTCGTCTACAGTCGGTCTTTGAAAGAGGCCTATGCATTGACATTTACAAGCCCATCAAAACTGGAAGCTGTAAAATCTCAATTTAATGCTCTATATTTAAAGAAAAAAGAGCAGTTGATTGCAATTGATACTGAAGTCTTGAGTACCGCTGTTGAAAATGAAAATGATAGTGTATAATAAGATTTAAGAGTTAATTTTTTTTATTAGCGATTACACAGGTTATCTTTTATTAGAGCCATTGATTGAGTTATTGAATTAATTATTTGTTTTGGATTCTTTATTTTTTATGTCAATTTTCGGAGCGATCTATTAATTTGATTTAATTATGGTGACTTGAGCAACTAAATATTTATATATTGTTTATATACTTCCTTCGTTAGGATTACAATTATGGGTCGTTGTTTTTGTTTATTTGTGGTATTTTATAGTTACTTGACCAACTTTACACTCCTATATTGTTTAGATACTTCCTTCTTCAGTATGACAATTATGGGTAGTTGTTTTTGTTTATTTGAGGTGTTTTTAAGTATTGTTTGTTGTATTGAGGTTACTTGAGCAAGTTAATATTCATACATTATTTAGATGCTTCCTTCGTAAGTATATATATTATAAGATCAATATTTTTTTCTTTTTAAAGCTTTAGTGAAACAGCGTTAAACACTGTTTAAGGTAATTTACGTAATAGCAAATATTTACATTATATCAATTAATTTATAACTCGTACCTCTCCCTGCACCTTCCTGCAATAAAATACCTTTAAATATTAAATCTTGCAAATCTCTTAAAGCAGTATCAGTAGAAACGCCAGTTATCTTTGCGTACTTAGAAACCGTCAATTTTCCGAAAAAGTTATCAAGTAACAATTGAGTAACCTTCTGTTGACGATGATTAAAGTCAACAGCGTGATTAGTTTCCCAAAATTGAGCACGTTTTAAAGTCATTTCAATAGTTTGGTCTGTTTGCTTCGTAGAACGTAATAAACAGTCTAAAAACCACTGCAACCAGTCTGTAATATTTAGATCCCCTTTTTGCGTTTTTTCTAATATACTGTAATATGCCTTACGCTCAATTTGAATTTGTGCTGACATAGAGTAAAATCGTTTTTTACTTTGATCAGCTCGTGGTAACTGCGTATCAGTAATAGCTCGAGTAATACGACCGTTCCCGTCGTCAAAAGGATGTATTGTAACAAACCACAAATGTGCAAAAGCAGCTTTCAATACAGGATAAAGTGATTGATCGGAGTTAAACCAATCAAAAAAGACATCCATCTCATAGGGTACTTTTTCCGCTACTGGTGCTTCAAAGTGAACTATTTCTCTCCCCATCGCACCTGATGTTACTTGCATAATACTATCGCGCCAGTCCGCAGTTTTTATTTTATACATTCCGCTCCTACCTGTTGGAAAAAGAGCTGCATGCCATCCAAATAAACGCTCCTCACCTAGCAGTTCTTTATAACGTCAGTCTGTGAAAAAACCACCGTTTTACTTGCATCAAATATAGTATTTAATTTTGTTTATAAGCGAGAAAATTTGTACATTTAAAGATGCAACATATATC
>NZ_JAXCIA010000033.1:0-34003 GCF_035985025.1 Flavobacterium sp. PL11 | reverse complement strand
CATAGGGAAGGGGCGTTTTATGGAGAACCTCAAAGGTAATTTTTTGAGGGATAAAAACTCCTTCCCTTTTTAATCGTTTAGGACGCTATTGATTATAAACATAAATCAATAATTATCTAATACATAAAAATAGAATTGGAAATAATAAGTTTTAAATTGTATTTTGCAGCCTACAATTAACAAACTAAGTTATAAAAAACATGAAAAATAAAAGTATATTATTTTTTCTGCTCCTTGGATTTTTTGTCCACGCGCAAAAAATTGTGAGCATCAATAAACAAGAGGTTATTAGAATTGAAACAGAGCTTGCCTCCGATAAAATGGAGGGAAGAGCCACTTTTTCTCCTGGTATAGAATTGGCCTCCAGTTTTATAGAAAATGAATTTAAAAAAATTAAACTTTCATTTTTTGATCAATTAAAAAATTACCGGCAAGAATTTGATATAAAAGGTAAAGCAGCTAACAATGTGATAGGAGTTTTGCCTGGCAAATCGAAACCAAATGAATTTGTCATTTTTTCAGCGCATTATGACCATTTAGGAATGGCAAAAGAAGGAGTTGACAAAATTTATAATGGTGCTAATGATGATGCTTCGGGAACAACTGCCGTAATTGCGTTAGCTAAATATTATAAAGAATTAAATAATAATGAGCGCACCATCATTTTTATAGCTTTTACTGCTGAAGAAATAGGTGGTTTTGGATCAAAATTTTTCTCAGAAAAAATGAATCCAGATTCCGTTGTAGCGATGTTTAATATAGAAATGATAGGAACAGAAAGCAAATGGGGTAAAAATTCAGCTTATATAACAGGATTTGAAAAAACAGACTTTGGACCTATTTTGCAAAAAAATTTAAAAGAGACAAATTTTAATTTTTATCAAGATCCTTATCCTACACAACAGTTGTTCTACCGTTCAGACAATGCTAGATTAGCAGCTCAAGGTGTTCCAGCGCACACTATTTCTACATCAAAAATGGATGTTGAGGCTAATTATCATAAAGTAAGTGATGAAGTGTCTACTTTAGACCTTGATAATATGACTGAGATCATAAAAGCAATTGCTTTAAGTTCTCAAACTATAATTAATGGTATCGATACTCCATCAAGAGTAAAGAAAAGGTAATCTATTTTTATTTTTTTCATTTAACAATATTTATCAAAAATGTAAATGTTATTATGTAATTTTATAAGGTCTATTTTGATAATTATATTAAAAAAAAGGTCTTTTTTCAAGAATTCTTTTTTTGTTTGACAAAAAACACTTTTTTTTTTGGTAAACTATAAATAATTGATACATTCGCACAGAGTTTAATACAATCAAACAGTACAATGTTAAGTAACCGATTTTATTTTAGCAATTCTTATTATTTTTTCTGGAAACAGAATAGGGATTGTCGTATGGTTATTTAATTAAAAAATTAAATTGATAATTATAATATACAATCCCGATGTGAGTCGGGATTTTTTTTTGCCAAATTTTTAAAATAATGAGTAATATAATAGCGATACAAGGTATAAAAGGATCTTTTCATCATCAAGTTGCACAAGAATATTATGATCAAAATGTGATTGTTGATGAGTGTTTGTCTTTTGAGGAATTGGTAGATAGTTTACTTTCTGGCAAATCGGATCAAGCAGTTATGGCGATAGAAAATTCGATTGCTGGCCCCATTATTCCCAATTATGCTTTAATTGATAAAAATAATTTGCACATTATAGGAGAGCATTATTTAAAAATTCAACAAAATTTAATGGCATTAAAAGGTCAGAAAATAGAAGATATTGTAGAGGTGCATTCGCACCCTATGGCTATTTTACAATGTATGGATTTTTTAAAAAAATATCCAAATATAAAATTAGTTGAAGATAAAGATACTGCTGAGACAGCTCGTAGAATCCAACAGAAACAGCTCAAAGGAATTGCAGCAATAGCCAGTACAGCAGCTTCGCAAATGTATAACCTAGAAATATTGTCGCCAGAAATTCAAACGATTAAAAATAACATGACTCGTTTTGTTATTATCAAAAAACAAAATTCTTTTGTTTCAGAAAATGAAATACAAAGAGCTTCAATCAAATTTGAGTTAGATCACAAGCGAGGAAGTTTAGCCGCGGTTTTAAATGTTATGAGTGATTGTAAATTAAATTTAACTAAAATCCAGTCGTTACCAAAAATAGAAACACCTTGGAAATATTCGTTTTTTGTCGACGTTACTTTTGAAAAGTACGAAGATTATTCTAAAGCAAAATCACTTTTAGTGATTATGGCTGAGTACTTTAAAGTTTTAGGAGAATATAAAAACACAAAAGAATAAGCACTGATACCCAAACGTGAAAGTTGCGAATTGAAAAATTACTCGAGAGAAGTGAAATTCCAAAATGGAATTAATAAATAAAAGATATAATGATTACTACAGCTAAACGTTTAGACACAATTGAAGAATATTATTTCTCTTCTAAATTGAGAGAAGTGAGACAACTGGCTATTGAGGGGAAACCCATTATCAATATGGGAATTGGTAGTCCTGATTTACTGCCTCCACAAGTAGTGGTTGATGCGGTGCGTTTAGCCATGAGTGATCCCAATGCACATCAATATCAAAGCTATCAAGGTTTACCTGAATTACGTCAGGGAATGGCTCAGTTTTATAAAAAAAATTATAATGTCAACTTGAATCCGGCAGCTGAAATCCTACCATTGATGGGTTCAAAAGAAGGAATCATGCATATTTCATTAGCTTTTTTGAATGAAGGAGACCACGTTCTGATACCAAATCCTGGTTATCCTACCTACACATCAGTAACAAATTTAGTGGGAGCAATTCCAGTATTTTATGATTTAACGGAGCGTACAAATTGGGAGCCTGATTTTGAAGCATTAGAAAAATTAGACTTATCGAAAGTAAAAATCATGTGGATTGGTTACCCGCACATGCCAACAGGAGCTCGAGGAAGTTTAGACTTATTTTCAAAGTTGGTGGCTTTTGCTAAAAAACACCAAATTTTATTAGTTAACGATAATCCTTATAGTTTTGTTTTGAATGATAATCCAATGAGTTTGTTACAAGTGGAAGGAGCTCAAGAAGTTGCGCTAGAACTGAATTCATTGAGCAAAACTTTCAATATGGCAGGATGGAGAGTTGGGATGGTTTTAGGAAATGCCGCTTGTATAGATGCCGTTTTAAAGGTAAAAAGCAATATGGATAGCGGAATGTTTTTTGGAATTCAAAAAGGCGCAATTGAAGCTTTAAAAAGTGACAAATCGTGGTTTGAAGAAATGAACATAATTTATAAAAAGCGAAGAGTTCTTACGGAACAATTAGCGGAACAATTAGGTTGCCAAGTGTATAAAGAAGGCGTTGGATTATTTGTTTGGGCTAAATTACCAAAGGGAATTACGTCAGCAGAAAAATTTATTGATGAAATCTTATATGAGAAATCAATATTTATAACACCAGGAACTATTTTTGGCAGCAATGGCGAAGGATTCATACGGTTTGCGTTATGTGTAAAAGAGGAAAAAATACAAGAAGCTATTAGTAGATTTAAAGTTTAAAGGCGTTATTTATTGGGTTTATCGAACGAAAAAAGATCGGTAGAGTAAACGAGATTTCTTAGCCCTGATAGTAGTGAAAATCCTTTTATGCCGGTGTTCGGCTTAAAAGATTGTAACGAATAGCAGGACACGAGTGAAGCGAACTAGAAAAGTACATAGCTCCTAAAGACAATTAGGGTAAATCAGCAACATTAAAATATGAAAATATACGTAATAGGAATTGGATTAATAGGCGGTTCAATGGCATTAGACATTAAATCGCTGTATTCCGAAGCTACAATTTGTGGAATCGATACGAATGAAAGTCATTTGGCGCAGGCTATAGCTTTGGGTGTTGTCGAAGATGGAGCGAATTTTGAGGATTTAATTGATGCTGATTTTGTCATTGTTTCAGTTCCTGTAGATGTAGCTTTGAATATTTTGCCAAAAGTTTTAGATTCGATTGGCGATCAAACTATTGTATTTGAAGTGGGCTCTACTAAAATGCCTATTTGTGAAGCAGTTGCAAATCATCTAAAAAGAAGAAATTACATTGCTACGCATCCCATTGCAGGAACAGAATTTTCAGGACCATCAGCAGCAATTACTGGATTGTTTCAGGGTAAAACCAATATTATTTGTGAGGTGGAGAAAACATCTTTTAAATTACAAGAAAAAGCAGTCCATTTATTCAAACAGTTGGGGATGAGAATTAGATATATGGATCCGAAATCGCATGATAAGCACATCGCTTATGTGTCTCATCTGTCACATATTTCGGCTTTTATGTTGGGTAAAACTGTTATCGAAAAAGAGAAACACGAGCAAGATATATTTGATATGGCGGGTTCAGGATTTGAAAGTACAGTGCGATTAGCAAAGAGTTCGCCTGCCATGTGGACACCTATTTTTAAACAAAACAGAAAACAAGTAGTGAAAACACTTGAAGAATACATTTCTAATCTGACTCAGTTTAAAGATTTGTTAGTAAATGAGGATTATGAAGCAATATTTGAAGAGATGGAAAGTGTCAATAGAATTAAAGAAATATTAAACGGGATGAGTCCTCCAACCTTAAAAACAGAGGAGGTTGGTAAATAAAAGTAGTTTTTAAATAAAAGAATAAATAATTAGAAAATATGGAAAATAAAAAAGAAATGAGAAACTGGTTGAATGAGTTTAATCTAACTCATCCACTTGTTATAGCAGGACCTTGTAGTGCTGAAACTGAAGAGCAAGTATTGAAAATTGCACATGAATTAAAAGATTCTGATGTAAGTATATTTAGAGCTGGGATTTGGAAACCTAGAACGCGCCCAGGAGGATTTGAAGGTGTAGGTGAAATAGGTTTGAAATGGTTGAAAAAAGCAAAAGAAGAAACGGGTTTGCTAATGGGAACAGAAGTAGCAAATGCTGCTCACGTAAAGCTAGCTTTAGAATATGATATTGACGTTTTATGGATTGGTGCAAGAACGACAGTAAATCCTTTTGCGGTACAGGAAATAGCAGATGCATTAGCAGGAACTAAGAAGATTGTATTGGTAAAAAATCCTGTAAATCCTGATTTGTCTTTATGGCTAGGAGGAGTAGAGCGTTTATATAATGCTGGAATCGAGAAACTAGGAGTAATTCATAGAGGGTTTTCAACTTATGAAAAAACTAAATACAGAAATATTCCAGAATGGCAAATTGCTATTGAATTGCAAAATAAATTTCCTGATTTACCTTTAATCATAGATCCATCACATATTACTGGAGATCGTAAAATGATTCTTGAAGTGACCCAAGAAGCTTTAGATCTAAATTATGATGGTATGATTATAGAAACACATATCGATCCTGATAATGCATGGAGTGATGCTGCACAGCAAGTAACACCAGATGCGTTAAAACAAATTTTTATCGATTTGAAAGTTAGAAAATTAGATGATGTGTCAGATGAATTTACTCATAAAATGAAAAAATTAAGAGCAAATATTGATGTTTTAGACGCAACTTTAGTAGAGCTTTTAGGTAAAAGAATGAAAGTAGCAGACGAAATAGGGCATATTAAAAAAGAGGCGAATGTTGCCGTGTTACAAAACAATCGTTGGAATGAAATATTGGGGAAAATGATTTTGGACGGAGAGAAGAAAGGTCTTTCAGAAGAATTTGTTCTTAGATTGTTTAAAGCCATTCACCAAGAAAGTATTAATCATCAAGATAAGGTGCTAAATGCTTAAAATGATTTAAAGTAAGATTTTCAAGATCCCAAAGCTTTGTGTTTTGGGATTTTTGTAATTTTAAGAATAGTTGTAAAATCAGAAGTCTAAAAGCAGTAAACCCCAACCATAAATCCTTTATCTTTGTAAATTACTAGATTGACATTAGAATTTTAATTGTTAATCATAAATCATAAAGCCTATATGACAGGACTCGTTTATAAATCTACAGGGAGTTGGTACACCGTAAAATCTGAACAAGGGGATTTTATAGAATGCCGTATGAAAGGGAAATTCCGAATAAAAGGAATTAAAAGCACCAATCCTATAGCTGTAGGGGATATTGTCGATTATGAACTAGAAAAATCCTCAGATACGGTTACAGGAACCATTCATAATATCCATGATAGAAAGAATTATATTGTACGTAAGTCAGTCAATTTATCGCATCAAATGCATATAATAGCGTCTAATATTGATTGTGTTTTTTTATTGATTACTATAAATAATCCGCCCACGACTTTTAATTTTATTGATCGTTTTCTAGTTACTGCAGAAGCATACGGGATAGAAACAATTCTAGTTTTCAATAAAATCGACACTTTTGATGAGGTGACCCTTGATGAGCAATTATATATGCAACATGTCTACCAAGAAATAGGGTATAAGTGTTTAAGAGTTTCTTCTACTGAAATGAAAGGAATAGACGAGCTTAAAGAAATGATGATTGGTAAAGTAAGCATGTTTTCGGGGCATTCTGGTGTGGGGAAATCAACATTGGTAAATGCAATGGAACCTTCTTTACACTTAAAAACCAAGACTATTTCTGAAGCTAGTAAGCAAGGGCAACACACAACAACTTTTGCTGAAATGTATGATTTGTCTTTTGATGCTAAAATTATAGATACTCCTGGTATCAAAGGTTTTGGAATTGTAGATATGGAAAAAGAGGAAATCAGCGGATATTTTCCTGAATTTTTTAAATTAAAAGAGCAATGTAAATTCAATAATTGCTTGCATAAAGATGAACCGCATTGCGCAATAAAAGCAGCTTTAGAAAGGGATGAGATTGCCTGGTCACGCTACAGAAGTTATCTTAAAATATTAGAAGGTGATGATGAAAATTACCGCACTGATATTCATAATGAAGACCGAATCATTAGTGACAAAACAAGGGAGTAGAGACGCGATTTATCGCGTCTATTGTTAAAGTTTAGTAAAAACTAGTAAAGTCTAGTAAAAACTAGTAAAAACGCGTTTCTTATAATCTGTTTTTTAATATCGTAAAAAATAATGAAAGTAGTCATTCAAAGAGTTTCCTCTGCCTCAGTAACTATTGAAAATAATTTAGCAGCTGTTATTAAATTAGGATTACTTGTTTTAGTTGGTATCGAAGATGCTGATAGTCATGAAGATATTGACTGGCTTTGTCAAAAGATTGTTAATCTACGCATTTTTGCAGATGAGAATCAGGTTATGAATCTTTCTGTAAAAGATATAAATGGCGACATTATAGTGGTCAGCCAATTTACGCTGCACGCCAATACTAAAAAAGGCAATCGCCCTTCTTACATCAAAGCTTCAAAGCCTAAAGTTGCTGTACCACTTTACGAAAAATTCATTGAAAGATTAGAATTTAATTTAGAAAAGAAAGTCCAAAAAGGAGTTTTTGGTGCTGATATGAAAGTGGGATTGGTTAACGAAGGACCAGTTACTATCATTATTGATAGTAAAAACAGAGAATAAAAAAATCTTATTCAATACTTACATTATGAATAACGCGTTGCGGAAACGGGATGCCAATATTGTGCTTTGTAAATGCTTTGAAAAGTGCAATGCGGTAATCGCTTTTAATTTTTTCGATCCTAAAAATCTCATCTGACCAAAAGAAAATCGAAAAATCTAAGGACGAGTCTCCAAAGTCTTTAAAACGAACAAAAGCTTGTGGTTCCTTTTTAATTTGCTCAAAATTTGATGTAAGATCAAGCATAATCTCAATTACCTGATCTACATCAGAGCTGTAATCAACTCCTATTGAGATTTCAAAACGGGCGTTTGTTCCGCTATCTGTCCAATTAATTAATTGATTTCTTGTCAAATCAGTATTAGGTAATATAATGCTAGTATCCTCTCTTGTATAAACAGTAGTGGTTCGCAAGTTTATTTGCTGCACAGTGCAAATTAAACCATTGATTTCAATGATGTCTCCAACTTCAATAGTAGAATCTATTAAAATGATTATTCCTGAAATATAATCACTAAATAAATTTTGCATTCCAAGTCCAAATCCAACTAAAAGCGCTGCTGACCCTGCTAATAAGACTGAAATATCAAAACCTATAACATTTAATCCATAAATAATAGAGAAAACAATTATTACATATTTGGTTAGCGTATAAATAGAGAATTTTTTGGCTTCGTCAAACCTTCTGGTTTTATAGATACTAAATCGGATTACTTTTAGAATTACTGCTACTAGTATAAAAACAATAACTATTTTTATAACAGTGGCTAAATTGAGTGTAAAGCCATCAAAAGTGAAAATCTTGTACTTAAAAATTTCTTTCATATTAAATCAATTATAATGTTGTTTGAATAGTTGTCATCTGATAACTAAAAATTTTAAGTGGGAATCACACTATTAATGGAAAGAGTGAAACACAAGCTACTGCAATTTAATTTTAGCAAATTCTCAAAGATAAAATAAACGAATTAAAATCAAAATTTTAAGTTTCTTCACCTTTCAGAATTTTCGATTATAAAAGTTTCGGATAAAATTTTATCTAAAAATATCATTCTAATCGAAATAAAGCAAATAGTTGATAGTTACTAGGCTTTTCTCAGTTGTATATTTGTAGAAAAAACAATATGGATTTAAAAAATGCTCAGTTAGATGTAGATTCGTGGATCAAAGAACACGGTGTTCGCTATTTTAATGAACTTACAAACATGGCCCAACTTACTGAAGAAGTAGGTGAAGTAGCTCGAATTATTGCCCGCCGCTACGGTGAACAGTCTGAGAAAGAAAGTGATAAAGATAAAGATCTTGGTGAGGAACTAGCCGATGTCGTTTTTGTGGTTTTATGTTTGGCAAATCAAACAGGAGTTGATCTTCAAGCTGCTTTTGATAAAAAGATGGATTTAAAGTCGATAAGAGATAAAGATCGTCACAAAAACAACGATAAACTCAAATAATTTATAGTGCTTAAATTAGAAATTATAAACAAGGAAGACTAAATTGCGTCACTGAATTACGTCTATCGTGATTCTAATTTTATAACTCATAAATACAACATGAATTTACTGTTACAAACTACACATTCTAATTTAAAAGCTCAAATTGCTGTTACCGGTTCTAAAAGTGAAACTAACCGCCTTCTTTTACTAAAAGCTTTGTTTCCAAGTATTACCTTAGCAAATACCTCTAATTCTGATGATAGTGAAGTAATGCAGAAAGCATTAGGGAGTCAAGTTATTGCTAAAAGCCAAGAGTCAATAGTCGATAGCCAAGAAATAGATATTCATCATGCCGGAACTGCAATGCGTTTTTTAACTGCCTATTTTGCTACCCAAGCAGGAAGAGAAGTAGTTTTGACTGGATCAAGAAGAATGCAAGAACGTCCTATAAAAGTTTTGGTAGAAGCTTTGCAGCAGTTGGGGGCGATAATCACCTATGAAAAAGAAGTTGGCTATGCACCAATTCGCATCAAAGGAAAAAAAATCACCGTTTCTAAAGTTACTATGGCTGCAAATGTAAGTAGTCAATATATTTCAGCATTGTTATTGATCGCGCCAAAATTAGAAAACGGATTGGAACTAACATTAGAAGGAGAAATCACTTCGGTTCCCTATATTAAAATGACTTTAGCTTTGCTAAATGACTTAAATATTCAAACTAGTTTTATTGGAAATACAATAAGAGTTTTTCCAAAACATATAGTTGCAGCTAAAGAAATGGTAGTAGAATCAGATTGGAGTTCTGCTTCTTATTTTTTTAGTTTGGTAGCATTAGCGGATCAAGCTACTATTTCATTGACTAGTTATAAAGAAAATAGTTTACAGGGAGATTCCGCTTTGGTTGAAATATATAAGCAAATGGGTGTGGAAACTCATTTTGCAGAAAATATAATCACGCTTACAAAACAACAGAATTTTTCTTTTACTGATGTAAATTTTGAACTGAACAATACTCCTGATATAGCCCAAACTATTGTAGTGACTTGTTTAGGCTTAGGAATTGGATGTCATCTTACAGGTCTTCATACTTTAAAAATTAAAGAAACCGATAGGCTAGATGCCTTAAGAATTGAGTTAACAAAATTAGGTGCTACTATTGCAGTCACTAATGATAGTTTGACATTGACGGCATCACCTAGCATCAATCATAACGTTAAAATAGCAACATATAATGATCATAGGATGGCTATGGCATTTGCTCCATTGGCTTTAAAAGTTCCTATAATTATAGAAGATGCAGATGTAGTTTCTAAATCGTATCCTGATTTTTGGGATGATTTAAAAACTATAGGTGTAAAGATTTTAGAACAAAATTAACGATGAAATTTAATTTTTTAATTAGATCGTTCCTTCCGAATTTTTGATCAAAATTAAATACTTATGTTTTAAAAGTGCAGTAAATCAGCTTCTTTTGAAAATAAACATCAAAACACTTGACAACGCCTGTCTCACAATCGTATATTTGCATTCGAAAGATTTTTAAGTTTTTTTTTGACAACCTTAAATTTGAAATCTTAAACTTTTAAATAAAAAACAAAAATGAAGTTATCACATTTTCAATTCGATTTACCTAAAGAATTGCTTGCAGAGTATCCTGCTGAAAACAGAGACGAAGCGCGTCTAATGGTTATTGATCGTAAAAAACAAACCATTGAGCACAAAATGTTCAAAGATGTTATCGATTATTTTGATGAAGGCGATGTTTTAATTCTAAATAATACTAAAGTTTTCCCAGCTCGTTTATATGGAAACAAAGAAAAAACAGGCGCAAGAATCGAAGTTTTTTTACTTCGAGAACTAAATTCTGAACAAAGACTGTGGGATGTATTAGTTGATCCAGCACGCAAAATCAGAATTGGAAATAAATTATATTTTGGAGACGATGATTCATTAGTAGCTGAGGTTATCGACAACACGACTTCTCGTGGAAGAACTTTACGTTTTCTTTACGACGGTTCTTATGAAGAATTTAGAAATAAATTGACTGAACTTGGAGAAACTCCTATCCCAAAATACATTTCTAGAGACGTAACTCCAGAAGATGCTGAGCGCTATCAAACTATTTATGCTAAAGAAGAAGGTGCTGTAGCGGCACCCACTGCAGGATTGCACTTCTCTAAACATTTGTTGAAAAAACTAGAAATTAAAGGAATAAAGTTTGCTGAGGTTACGCTTCATGTAGGTTTAGGAACTTTTAATCCTGTTGAAGTAGAGGATTTATCAAAACACAAAATGGATTCTGAGGAATTAAAAATTACTCAAGAAGCGTGTGATATTGTCAATGATGCTAAAGCTAAAAAGAAACGTATTTGTACCGTAGGAACTACCTCTATGCGTGCTGTTGAAAGTTCTGTTTCATCACATGAAACTTTGAATCCATTTGATGGATGGACAAACAAATTTGTTTTTCCTCCTCATGATTTTTCAATACCAACGTGTATGATTACAAATTTTCATACACCAAAATCAACTTTGTTAATGATGGTTTCTGCATTTTGCGGTCATGACCTGATGAAAAAAGCGTACGCTGAAGCAATCGAAGAAAAATATAAATTTTATTCCTATGGTGATGCTATGCTAATTATATAAGTAAAATTTTATTATAGATTAAAAAAAATCTCGTCATTACTGACGAGATTTTTTTTATAAATAAAGCAAAATAACTTAATCTACTTGGTAAGCAAGTCTCACTGTGATGTGAGCTGTCTTATTTTTAGATTGTGTGTTAAATGAACCTCCGTATGAAAAATCTTCAGATGAATTTTGTCCAGTAATTTGGAATACACCCATATCTGATTTTTTTAAATTTCCTAAACTTGCATTTGCATTTTCAGCGATACTGTTCGCTCTGGCACTTGCGTCCTTTGTAGCCTCTGCGATCATCTGAATTTTTAATTCTGCTAATTTGGTGTAATAATATTCAGGAGAACCGGAATAAAATTCAATTCCAGAATTAATTAATTCGCTTGATTGTCTTGAAATTTCTTCAATTTTATTGACCTCTTTGGATTGAATGTTTACGCTTTGTGTCAACGTAAATCCAGTGAAAGTTTGCTGTCTCATTGTGCCATTTTCATAATAACTAGTTTCAAACTCTTTGTTAAAATTTACAGCTGAGAAAACCATTTCATTAGCAGCAATTCCTTTACTTGATAAATAGCTCCTGATTTTTGCTCTATCAGCATCTAATTCAGAGTATGCGTCTTTCAAAGTCATACTTTTTTTAGAAAAAGAACCACTCCAAACGATCAAGTCAGAAACAAAATCCTTTTTTCCAGATCCAGTCACACTAATGGTGTTGTCGCTTTTATTTCGGTTTTGAAAGGCATTAGAGAATAAATAAGAGGAAATTACAACGGCTATTGCAATTATAATAACGTTTAAACTGTTTTTAAGCATATTAATATATTTTATAGTTTTACAAATATACTCAATTATTAGACCATGAATAAATTACAAAAAAACGTGTACACTAATTAAATCATAATCTTCAAGCTATTTTATATGCTCTATTTTCTTTTTCACTATTTTTACAAATCAATTTAGAGATTATGAATTTTGAAAATACACTTGAGTTTGCACAGTTATTGGATGCAAATGATATATTAAATAAATACCAACAAGAATTTATTTTTCCAAAAGTAAATGATAAAAAAGTTATTTATTTCACAGGGAATTCTTTGGGTTTACAGCCTAAAAGAACAAAAAAATATGTAGATGAGGTGATGAATGATTGGGCAAATCTAGCCGTAGAAGGTCATTTCTACGCAGAAAAAGCATGGTGGGATTATCACGAACGATTTGCGGAACCATTAAGTAAAGTCTTTGGTGCTTTGCCAAGTGAAATTACGGTAATGAATACGCTTACAGTTAATCTACACTTGTTAATGGTTTCTTTTTATCGTCCAACTAAAATAAGATATAAAATCAT
Organism: Flavobacterium sp. PL11; assembly: GCF_035985025.1. Lineage (NCBI taxonomy): Bacteria > Pseudomonadati > Bacteroidota > Flavobacteriia > Flavobacteriales > Flavobacteriaceae > Flavobacterium > Flavobacterium sp. PL11. The sequence goes on along the minus strand of NZ_JAXCIA010000033.1, from coordinate 21,095 downwards.
TTGTGAGGAGAAAGCTTTCCCTTCTGATCAATATATGTTTCAAAGTCAGGTCGATTTTCACGGATACAAACCTGAAGATGCAATTGTAGAAATTAAGCGGCGCGATGGCGAACACAACATTCGCTTAGAAGACGTTTTATCAAAAATTGAGGAAGTAGGTGAGGAGTTGGCTTTAGTCTTAATAGGCGGTGTTAATTATTACACAGGACAAGTATTTGACATAAAAACGATAACGGCTGCGGGACATAAAGTGGGAGCTAATGTAGGTTGGGACTTAGCACATGCTGCCGGAAACGTGAAACTTCAATTACATGATTGGAACGTAGACTTTGCTTCTTGGTGCAGTTATAAATATATGAATTCAGGACCTGGAAATGCTTCGGGTTGCTTTATTCATCAAAAGCATCATAATGATGCAACGCTACCAAGATTTGCTGGATGGTGGGGACACAATAAAGAACGACGTTTTAAGATGGAACAAACTTTTGACCCCGTTCACGGAGCTGATGGTTGGCAAATAAGCAATATACCAATTCTTTCTTTAGCGCCTTATTTAGCTTCCGTTGAAATGTTTGACGAAATAGGAATGGATGCACTGATGCAAAAACGAGATTTAATAACTGCCTATTTAGAGTTTATTCTGTATGAAATAGATAAAGAAACCAATAGTACATTTGAAATTATTACGCCCTCAGATCCTGCCGATAGAGCTTCACAATTATCAGTTTTGCTTCATGGCGAAGGTCGTAGTTTGTTTGACTATCTAATGAAAAATGGTGTGATTATAGATTGGCGCGAGCCAAATGTTATTCGATTAGCGCCTGTTCCATTATATACATCATTTGAGGATATGTACAATTTTGGTCAGATCTTGAAAGCTGGAATTATGAGTAAAGCCAGTGTTTAAAGGTTTGTAAATATTACTGCTAATTTTGTAGCACAATTTCATAATATTAAGCCTTACTTTGCAAATTAAAACAAATACAATAAATTATGAAATTAGTATATTTTTTCCTATTGTCAATAGTAGTGATATCGTGTCAAAATCAAGGTAAAATGGATATACAGGCAGCAAAAAAAGCTACTGTAGATTCAATGAAAGTGGTAAATGAAAAACAAAGAGTCATTGATTCCATGAAACTGGAGATAGTTAAAATTGAGGAAGCTAAAATTGAAACTAAAAAGGAAGTGATTGTTGTAAATCAACAAGCTCCTAGTTCAACAACAACAACAACAACAACTAAAAAGCAAGGGTGGAGTAACACAGCTAAAGGCGCTGTAATAGGTGCTGGTGTTGGTGCTGCAACTGGTGCTATAATCAGCAAGAAAAAAGTGCAAGGCGCAATTATTGGCGGTGTTGCTGGTGCAGGAGTGGGTGCTGGTACAGGAGCTATTTTAGATGCTAAGAAGAAAAAAGATTAAATTTGAATTTTAATAACAAAAGAGTGTTTAAATTCCTGGTGAGTTTAAACACTCTTTTTTTATTTGCTAATAGGAATCCATATTTTCAATGATCTCATTTGCTTTTACTTTAATTTTATATAGTTCTTCTGGATCTATTTTTTGTAAAAGATTAAGCATCATTCCCATTCTGTGATTCCCTTTAAAATACTCCTTTTTTTCGTCAAGGAAATTCCAATATAAGCTATTGAAAGGACAAGCTTTATCTCCAAATTTTTCTTTGACATTATAATGGCATTTAGCGCAATTATTACTCATTTTGTTAATGTAACTACCAGAAGATACATACGGTTTTGTCGCAATAATACCGCCGTCCGCATATTGTGACATCCCGCGAGTGTTGGGCATTTCAACCCATTCAATCGCATCGATGTAAACTCCCAAATACCATTGATCGACTTCATCTGGATGAATTTGTGTGAGCAGAGTAAAATTTCCAATAACCATAAGCCGCTGTATGTGATGTGCATACGCTTCATCTAGACTTTGATTAATGGCGTGGCTCAAGCAATTCATTTTAGTTTTTCCCGTCCAGAAAAAGTCAGGTAATTTATTAGTATTATTCAATTTATTCATCTCGGAATAATTTGGCATTTCCTTCCAGTAAATACCTCGTATATATTCTCTCCAACCTAATATTTGTCTTACAAATCCTTCTACTTGCGAAATTGTAATATAAGTTTCATTTGCGCGATAAAAAGAAATTACTGTTTCAAGTACTTCTTTTGGCGAAAGCATTTTACTATTCATGGCAAAAGACAAACGAGAATGAAAAAGAAATTTTTCATCAGTATGCATGGCATCTTCATAATCGCCAAAGTGCTGTAATAAATGAGTACAGAAATAATTTAATACAATAAGTGATTGTTCTCTCGAGGTAGGCCAACTAAAATCATTTTCATTAATATTGCCAAAAGTCATCACACCAGCTTCTTTTATTTGAACAATAATACTTGAAACATCTGCGTGAAAATTTTTCTCAGCTGGAATAGGAATTTCACCTTTGTATTTTTTACGATTGCTAGCATCATAGTTCCATTGATTGCCTACTGGAGTTGAACCATTCATCAAAACATGATGCTTTTTTCGCATGTTGCGATAAAAGTTTTCCATTAAAAGAACCTTTTTACCTTCATAAAATTCAGCAAGCTCGTTGCGTGTTGTGTAAAAATGCTCAGAATCAAACGGTTCAGAAGAAATTTTTAATTTGGAACAAATACTTTTTAATTGTTCATCTAAGCGATATTCATCGGGTAATTGATATTCAAATTTTTCAATCGAGTGTTTTTCAATACAAAGCAAAATGAGTTTTTCTAAGTCTTGAGGATTTTCGGTATCCGTAATTTGAAAAGAAATAGCTTGATGTCCTTGCCCTTGAATAGTTGTATGAAAATTACGCATCGATTGAAAAAATGCAACAACTTTCTGGATATGGTGCTTTACATAATCAGTCTCTTGACGCATTTCTGCTAAAACATAAATAGTATTCTCACTACATTCTTTAAACCAAGAATGTTGTAAATTTAATTGATCACCAAGAATTAAGCGGAGTTTTTTCATTTCTATTTTTTGAAAAAAGAAGTTGTAGGGATTTCTTTTCTAGCGTATTGATAACGGTCAATCAATGTGGGTAAACAATAGCCATCAAGACCATTTATTGTAACTACATTTCCTTTATCTAATTGTAACCAGCCATCTTTATGCTCTAAATCCTCTTGAAAAAATAAATTTTCAATTGATGCAATGACGTGAATGGTATCATTTTCTTTTATATAGTATTCGTTTAGATATTTACAGTGTAATTGTACTGGACTTCCCTTCACAAATGGAATTTCAATATTATTTTTATACTCTTCTTCTAGATTTGTTTTTTCAAATTCCGAAATACCTACGTCATAATTAGCTGAAGTGTGGTGCGCATCCTCAATCATATTAGCAGTTATATGATTAACAGTAAAATATCCAGTTTCTCTAATGTTTTTATAAGTGTCCCGGGGAACAGTAGTAGGACGCATGATAAATCCTATTATGGCAGGATTACTACCTAAATGTGTTACACTACTAAATATAGCTACATTTGATTGTCCATCCGCAGATTTAGTTCCTATTAAACTAGCTGATTTATAACCAGTGCAGGAGTTGATTAGATTTAGTCTTTCGATTTTCTCCATTTGAGAAATGTCATCTCTTGAAATGTGTTTCATATAAATTTTAATTTGAAACAAATATACTTTTTGTTTAATCAAGTTGAAAATAAACTAAACAGAAATTAAAAATTTTTGATACTGTAGCAGTTTACCTCTTTAGGTTAACGATTCAAATACTCAAAAATCATTTATATTTGTTTTTCAATCTCTACATAAATGAAAATATTTAAAAAATTTCTTGTCGGACTACTTTTATTAATTGCGCTTGTAATTATCACAGCACTTATTTACGGGATTTATACGAAACCTAAATATGAAGGCGAACTTAAATTGGCAAATATTCAAAAAGAAACAACTGTTTACTTTGATGAATTTGGGGTTCCCCATATTTATGCTGCTTCATCAAAAGATGCCATGGTTGCACTTGGTTATGTTCACGCGCAAGATCGATTATGGCAAATGGAATTACTGAGACGCATTGCTCCTGGAAGATTGTCTGAAATATTTGGCTCCGTAACATTAAAAAACGATAAATTTTTTGCAGGTATAGGAATCGAAGAAGCATCGGCAAAAGCAATAGCGAAATTAGATAAGAAAAGTCCAAGTTATCAATTGTCAATTGCATATTTAAATGGGATTAATCAATATTTAGAGGAAGGAACAACACCTATTGAGTTTAGCTTACTTAATATCAAAAAAGAAAAATTTACATTAAAAGACGTCTATAATATATTTGGCTATATGTCTTTTAGTTTTGCGATGGCTCAAAAGTCAGATCCGTTAATGACTGATATTCGTAATAAATATGGAATGGAATATTTAAAGGAATTTGGATTGGATGGTTCTTTTAATACAACAAAAATTAAAACTGCTGGTGTAATTTCGCAGCAGTATGTTGCCATCTCGAAATCAATTACTGCCATTTTAAATCAATCGCCAGTTTCCCCTTTCATAGGCAGCAACAGTTGGGTTCTAGGTCCTAAAAAAACAAAAGATGGTAAAGTTATTTTTGCTAACGATCCTCATATTGGCTTTTCACAACCTGGAACTTGGTATGAAGCACACTTAGTAACCCCTGATTTTGAATTATATGGTTCTTACTTAGCTGGAACGCCATATCCTTTATTAGGACACAATAGAGAATATGCTTATGGATTAACTATGTTTGAAAATGATGATATCGATTTTTATCAAGAAGAAACTAATCCAAAAGATAGTAACACGTATAAAACACCCAGCGGTTTCAATGCTTATCAGACACTGAAAAAAACAATAAAAGTAAAAGATAGTACTGATATGGTCTTAAATGTAAAAATAACACGGCATGGTCCAGTTGTAAACGATTTGATTGATGGTTTGCAAAAGGATAAACCTGTAGCAATGTCATGGATATACACGCAACAACCTATTGAAATTTTAGATGCTGTTTATATGATTTCGCATGCTAAGAGTAAAGCCGATTTTCAGAAAGGAGTTGCTTTAATTGCTGCTCCAGGATTAAATGTAATGTATGGTGATGCTAAAGGGAACGTGGCTTGGTGGGCAACTGGAAAATTATACAAACATAATAAAGGGGTCAATCCGAATTTTATTTTAAATGGCGTTACTGGAAAAGATGATATTGTAGAATTCTTGGATTTCTCCAAAAATCCATCGGCTGAAAATCCGAATTGGAATTATGTGTATTCCGCAAACAATCAACCAGAACCCATTGACGGATTTTTATATCCAGGTTATTATCTTCCGGAAGATCGTGCAAAAAGAATCACTCATTTATTAGATAAAAAGTCTAATTGGGATATGGCTGCTGTTGGCAACATGTTATTTGATAATACATCTGCTGTTTCACCAAAAATTGTAAAAAACCTACTATTAAACCTCGACGAACAATCATTTTCTGAAACTGAAAAGCGAGCAGTATCAATTTTGAGAAAATGGAAAGGCTCTAATAACCTTAATGATATTGCTCCTACTATTTATAACAAATGGATTTTTAATTATTTAAAAAACACATTTTCAGATGAGCTTGGCACTGAGAATTTCAAAATGTTTTTAGGCACTCATGTGGTAAAACAAGTGATTACCACACAAATTAGAAATGAAAAATCGCTATGGTGGGACGACGTAAATACTAAAGATATAAAAGAAAGTAGAGCTCAAATAATTTCAAGTTCTTTTCGTGAATCGATTATAGCTTTAGAAAAGCAATTAGGAAACAACATTGAAAAATGGACATGGAACAAAGTACATACTCTTGAACATGAACATCCAATGGGCAAAGTGGCGGCTTTAAAAGGGATTTTCAATGTAGGTCCTTTTGAAGTTTCGGGAACTACAGAAGTAATTAATAACTTGTTTTTTGATTATACTTCAGATGGAACTTACGAAGTAAAAGGTGGACCTTCAACAAGGCGCATCGTTGATTTTTCTGATGTAGAAAATAGTTGGAGCATTTTACCTACTGGACAATCAGGGAATCCATTAAGCGCTCATTATAGCGATCAAGCAGAGTTGTATAATGCGGGTAAATTTAGAAGAATGTTGCTTAACAAAAAGGAGATTGTTAGAACTTCAACAAAATTAGTGTTCCAGCCCAGTAAAAAGAAATGACTTTTAAAGTTTCCAAAACAATAAAGTGTTAATTTTGCTTAACTTTTGAAAAAATTATAATGCAAACTCCTCAAAAAATTGCCGTTGTTGGTTCTGGATTAGTGGGAACCTTATTGGCAATCTATTTAAAAAAATTAGGGCATACTGTTCATGTTTATGATAGAAGTCCTGATATCCGAAATATTGAATTCTCTGGTCGGTCAATCAACTTGGTAATGTCAAATCGGGGGTGGAAAACACTCAAAGATATTGGTCTTGATGATGAAATTCGAAGTATTGGAATACCGGTAGATAAAAGAGGTATTCATTTACAAGACGGTAGTTTTATCACTCAGAATTATGGAAAAGAAGGGGAAGCTATTTTTTCACTTTCGAGAGGAATATTAAATAGAAAAATGATTGACCTTGCTGAAGCGTCAGGTGTCGAATTCTTTTTTAATCAAAAAATTTGGGATGTAACGTTGTCTGATGCAACCTTACATATAGGAGAAACCGAACGCGGCGAGTGGACTGAAGTGAAATTTGACAAAGTTTTTGGAGCGGATGGTGCCTTTTCAAGAATCCGTCATAGAATGCAACGACAGTCGATGTTTGATTACTCGCAGGAATTTATGAAAATTGGATATAAAGAATTGCATATTCCCGCTAATCCTGATGGTACTCATAAAATCGATAAAAACTCCCTACATATTTGGCCTCGTGGAGAATTTATGTTAATGGCATTGTCTAATCTCGATGGAAGCTTTACCTGCACTTTATTTATGCCATTTGAAGGTGAGAATTCTTTTGAACAAATAAAAGATGAGAAATCCTTAGTCGATTTTTTTGCTACCTATTTCCCTGATACCGCTGCTGTAATTCCTGATTTAGTAGAGGATTTTTTTAAGAATCCAACTAGTTATTTAGTAAAGATGAAATGTTATCCTTGGACTTACAAGGACAAACTTGCTTTGATAGGCGATGCTGCCCATGCTATCGTACCATTTTATGGACAAGGCATGAATGCTGGTTTTGAAGATATTACGATCTTAAATAATCTTATTGGTCAATATGGAGATGATTGGCAAAGGATATTCACAGAATATGAAAAATCACGTAAGCCAAATGCAGATGCAATAGCTGAATTAGCAGAGCAAAATTTTATTGAAATGAGCGCTAAAACTGCTGATGAAAATTTTCTATTACAAAAGAAAATAGAAAAATGGTTTTCTGATAAACATCCTGATAAATGGATGCCGTTATATAGTCGGGTAACTTTTAGTTTACAGCCTTACGCTGAAGCCTTGGCAATTGGGGAATATCAAAATCAAATTATGCAGAAGGTTTTAAAACTTGAAAATATCGCAGAGATTTGGAATTCAGAAATTGTCGAGAAGAAGATATTAGAATTATTAAATTAAAGAAAGGACTCTTATTAAGAGTCCTTTTTTGCAAAATCTACTTTTGTTGCTGGTTTTAACAATACACGTAATGTGCTATCATTATTGAAATAACTAAACATCCAATTTACAAAAATAGAAAGTTTGTTCTTAACACTTAAAATCAACATTAAGTGAATAAACATCCAAGTAAACCACGCTAAACGTCCCTGAAAACTAAATTTGGGCAAGTCAACAACTGCTTTTCGTTTTCCTACAGTGGCCATTGAACCTTTATCGTGGTATTCGTATTCAATTTTTGACTTGTTTTTTAAACTAAGTTTAAAATTATCAGCTAAAACTTTAGCTTGTTCAATAGCTACACTTGCCACTTGTGGGTGACCATTTGGATACTTGGGTGTAGTCATAAAAGCAATATCGCCTAATGCATATACATCATCAAGATTTAAGATTTTATTATATCTATCAACTATAAATCTACTTCCTCGTGTGACGCTTTCTATAGGAATACCGTCGAGCGTGTTTCCGATAATTCCAGCTGCCCATATAACATTAGTAGATTTTATAATATCTCCATCTTGTAAGCTTACAATTCTACCGTCATAATTTTTAACAATAGTGCTTGTTTTTACTATTACGCCTAACTCTTCTAAATATTTCCGTGACATTTTTTGAGATTCAGCACTCATTGGATTTAATACATTGGGCGAACCTTCTAATAAATATATGGTTAGTTTGGAGAAGTCTTTGTCTGGGTAGTCCTTTGGTAGAATATTCTTTTTCATTTCTGCCAATGCTCCCGCAAGTTCAACTCCTGTAGGTCCACCACCAACTATTACGAAATTCATTAATGATTGCAGTTCTTCTGGTGAAGCTATTAGCGCATCTTCAAAAGTTTGTAAAATTTCATTTCGAAGCTGAATAGCTTCTGGGACAGATTTCATTGGGAATGCGTATTTTTCTATCTCAGTATTTCCAAAATAATTCGTAGTACAACCAAAAGCAACCACTAAGTGGTCATATTCAAAATCCGCAATCGAAGTTTTTAAAATTTTATGTGATGTGTCAACACTTAATACGTCAGCAATCCTTATTCTTACATTTTTAGAATGTTGAAATACTTTTCTTAATGGAAATGAGATGCTGGCAGGTTCAAGTCTTGCCGTTGCTACTTGATACATCAACGGCTGAAATTGATGATAATTATTTTTGTCAATTAATAAAACGTCAAAATTTGTATTTTCTAAATCTTGTGCTAATCGCAAACCCGCAAAGCCAGCACCAATTATTACAATTTTCTTTTTAATTCCCATATCTAAATTATTTTCGAAATATAAAGATACAAAAGTTTGGGAATTTAGTCTTCTCTATTAACGTTTTCTATTGAAAAGGCGGGAGTGCAAATGGCAATATATTCACACGATTCAGTAAATGGATTTGAATATTGGACACGGGTATTCTTCTCAATTTTAATAGATTGACCAGCTTCAAGAATAATAATTTCACCCTCAATAATAAATTGTTTTTTACCTTTTATGATATAGGTATATTCTTCAAATGCGGGAGTTTGAAAAGGTTCACACCATTGAGGCGGTGCTATCATGTGAGCAATAGAAATTTCATTATTGTTAGTCGTAGCTTTTCCATGATGTTCTTCAATTATTTTTCCATCAGTAGTTGGAACTGTAAATGGTGTTTTTTGGATAATATATTTTTTCACAATGGGCTGTTTTTATTTTATAATTCTATTATTTCTTTAACATTTTAGTTAAAATACCAAACGATCCCTGAATAAACGTTGCGCTTGTCAATACTTTTAAAACTGATTTCTACTACCGTTGTAGTGTCTAATTTAGGAATTGGCTATTTTTTAGATTCGCAGCTTGTTGCTCGAATTCAATAATTTTATGCAGAATAGCAACCGTTATCGAAGTGGAAATTTTACTCTATTGCTCTTAAATCTCTTCTTTACTTTCTGGAGTGCTATAATTAATCACTTTTTTAATATCCTTTAAATCAAGTCATGGCATTTTGTGGTCATCACAATATTTAAAAATTACAGAAACAATTCCCGCTTGTGTGTCATTAAGATTTATGATGGTTTAGGGCTAAAGTTAGATATAATAGTATGCAATCGAACTCCATTTTCATCTGAAATAGTTAATAATTCAGCCGGAAAACTGTAAATTTTATAGGAATGTTAATTTTTGAATGACGTTCATAATAAATACTTATTCTTCCCCTTCTTTAGCAATTACATTAAAATCCTCTTTTGCTGTCCATCACCAAAACACGAATCTCAAAGTTAGACAATTGCTCTAAAAGTGCTTAAATAGTTTTAGTTTTACCATTACTTGTTTCACCAAATAATAGACCATGACGCTTCAAATTCTTTAGAGGCATTTTACTTGAATATCCCGTTTAATGCTTCCGTCGAGTTTTGTTCCCCTCTAAAATAATATTTTCCCCTTTAAAAGCGTAACTTTTGAAAGTGTGTCTAATGAAGGAACTCCTAAAGTCATAAACTTTAATTTAAATCAATCGCAAGGTATTATAAATTTTTAAAATTTACTATTAAAGTGCAAAATGCATTTTTCTTGCTTTTAATGTGTTAATATCGCAAAAAACAAGTTTATTCTTTTGTTTGCAATTTTTTGTAAATTGTCATAATTATTCATAATTCGCTACATTATTTTTTGTTTAAATGCTTATTTGCTTGCCTATATCTATATAAATGCAAAGGAGTGTTCTGGAAATATGTATTTAAAATAAATTTAATTACAATTAAATAAAAAAAAGTTTTTTTATTTGAACTAAAAATATAAATTTGCTCCACTACAAGTTTATTATAACTAAGATAATTTATTTAAAACTATTAAAATTAAAAAAAATGGCAAACGTTAAAAAGGAAAACACTTCAAACGGTGGAGGAATGGTTTCAGGACTGATTATTGTTGCGTGTATTGGAATTGGTGTGTTGATTTGGAAATTTATCATGGGCGATGCTTCAAATTTTGAGGGCGGTAATATTGAAACAGGAGTTCCATTGAACACCTTAGGTCAAGTTTACCATGGAGGGATAGTTGTTCCAGTGTTATTAGGAATGTTGTTGATGGTTCTTGTTTTTTCTATTGAAAGGTACGCTGTTATTTCAAAAGCTGCTGGAAAAACTAAATTGGATACTTTTATGACAAAGATCCAAGCTAATATTAAAGCGGGTCAAATTGAAGAAGCGATTGATGCGTGTGATAAACAACAAGGTTCAGTTGCTAATGCAATTAAATCTGCACTTGTAAAATATCAAGCAGTTAAAAAAGAAGGATTTAACAGTGAAGAGGCAGCAGAAACAATACATAAAGAAATAGAAGAGGCTACATCTCTTGAAATGCCAATGTTGCAAAAAAACATGACAATCATCTCTTCTTTAGTATCTTTAGGAACTCTTGTTGGATTGTTAGGAACTGTGGCTGGGATGATCAAAGCGTTTGGTGCATTGGCAGCGGCTGGAACTCCAGATCAAGCAGCTCTTGCAGCGGGTATATCTGAAGCATTAATTAATACTGCAACAGGAATTGGAACTTCAGCGGTAGCTATTATCTCTTACAACTTCTTTACTTCTAAAATTGATGATTTAACATATTCTATTGACGAAGCAGCTGTTTCAATAGTAAATTCTTACAGAAGATTTAGAGGAAGTTTGAAGCAATAATATTTTGATATTTATATCAAATTTAAAACAAAAAGAATGGCAAAAATAGTAGTGAAAAAAAGTCCGGGGTCAACAGATATGACTGCAATGTGTGATGTAGCGTTTCTTTTGCTTACCTTCTTTGTAATGACATCAACTGCAAAAATTCCGGAAGCTCTACCAGTAGATACTCCTGCTTCAACTGTTCAGACAAAATTGCCTGAAACTGATTTAGCGACGCTAACAGTAGGTAAAGGCAAAATATTCTTTGATCTAAAAGGTAGAGAAATCCGTAAAAAGACTCTTCAATTAATGGGTGAAAAATACGGGGTTGCATTTTCTGAGGATGACAAAGAAAAATTTGCCTTAATGGATGATTTTGGTGTTCCAATCGAAAGTTTAAAGCAAATTATCGATATGAAAGCAGCTGATAGAAGTAAAGCAGGTCAACCTGGAATTCCATCGGATTCATTAGATAACCAATTAAAAGACTGGGTTCGTAACGCTCGTATTGCTAATATAGAGGTAAACGATAAGGAATTACAAATCGCTATCAAAGGCGATGCTAAAGAGGAATATCCAGCAATTAGAAAAGTGATGGATATTTTACAAGATCAGAAAATCAATAGCTTTAGTTTAGTTACTGGTTTAAGAGGAAAAGATTTTTAATAAAAAAAATACACTAAAATGGCTGAATTAAATACCGGTGACGGTGGAGGCAAAAAAGGTGGTAAAGTAAGAAGTCAGAAATTAAATGCGAAAGTAGATTTAACTGCCATGGTTGATTTAGCTTTCTTATTAATTACATTTTTTATGCTTACCACAACATTGTCTAAACCTCAATCGATGAGCTTGGGGTTGCCAGATAAAAACGAAAAAGGGGATGATATCAAAGTTGATGAAAATCGTACAATGACGGTCTTACTTGGGGACGATAACAAGTTAGTTTTTTATATGGGATTATTGGCAACTCCATTAGCAGGTCCTAAGGATTTATCTTTCGGAAAAGATGGAATACGTCAAGAATTGTTAAAAAGAAAGAAAGAAGTATTAGCTTATTCGACTGCAAAAGGCAAGCCTGATCAAGGAATGATTGTAATCATTAAGCCTAGTAAGAAATCTAATTATAAAAACATTATTGATATCTTGGATGAAATGGCAATTTCTAGCATTCCTACTTACACTATCGTTAATGATTTTTCGCCTGAAGAAACAAAATTGTTAGAAGGAAAATAAGAGTAATCTTATTTTCTTAATAACCTAATAATTAAGAAAAATGAAATTAGATATATTAAAAAATCAATGGCTTGAAATCGTATTTGAGGGGCGTAATAAAGCTTACGGTGCTTATGTATTGAGGAAAACCAACAGAAAAACTACTATTAAGGCACTTGCTTTAGGTGCAGTATTTTTTAGTCTTGCTGTTGCTGCTCCCCTAATTATAAATATGATTCCTAAAGGGGAAGAGCAGGATATTGATAGAGATATCAAGCTTACAACAATAAAGTTACCTCCTAAGCAAGAAAAGCCAAAATTGAACGTGCCGCCGCCGCCGCCGCCGCCGCCAAAGGTCGATCAGGTGAAGTTTGTTAAACCAGTAGTTGCAAAAGCTGAAGATGTAACTGAGGAGCCACCTAAAATTGTAGAGTTAAAAGAAAAAAAATTAGGAGCTGAAACTATTAAAGGAGATCCTGATGCAGTTTTAACCGTGGAGCCAGTAGGTACCGGTAAAGCAGCAATTGTTGAAGCAGCTGATGATAATCAAATATATAATACCGCTGGTATTGAGGTGAAACCTGATTTTCCTGGTGGTATCGAAAAGTTCTATAAATTTGTAGGTAGTAATTATCAAACTCCTGAAGAAGAAGGTCTTAAAGGTAAAGTTTATGTTACTTTTGTTGTAGAGAAAGATGGTTCGCTAACAGATATCAAAGTTATTAGAGATATAGGTTATGGAACAGGAAAAGAAGCGATTAGAGTTTTGAAAAAATGTCCTAAATGGACGCCTGGAGAACAAAATGGTAAAAAAGTTAGAGTTCTGTATTCATTACCAATTACTATTCAATCGGCTGATTAATGTTAGACAACATACTTAACAATGTGAAGAAGAAATCGCTGAAAGAGCGATTTCTTCTTGTTATAGCACTTTTGTTTTTTGTACTTTATTTCGTATTGGGATTATTTGTTATATTTATGAAGAATTTCCCTTTCGACCTATCCGTTGAATATAGAATTTTATTTGGAATTCTTCTTATTGTATATTCTATTTTTAGATGCTTCAGAATTATTAATGATACTAAAGATTAAATTATGAATTTTTCGAAAATACTGTCTCTTATTCTGATATTTTGTTTCTCAATATTATTTTTTAATTGTAAAAAGTCAGAAAATGATAAAGAAACAATTCTTAAAGGTACAGCTACGATATTAGTTGATGAAACCATAAAACCAATTATTGAGGATCAAATTGCCGTGTTTGAAGGTCAATATAAAGCAAGTGTTCTTTTAAAATCAAGATCAGAAAAAGAAGTGATGTTAGCATTTCTTAAAGACACTTCCCAAATTGCTATTTTATCTAGAAAGTTGACTTCTGAAGAGACTAAGCATTTTGAACAAAATAAAATAAATCCAAAAGTAACTAAAATTGGATCAGATGCTATTGCGTTTATAGCTAATAAAAGTAATAAAGATACGTTAGTGGTACTGAAAGATGTTATTCTTTTTATGCAAGGTAAACCACAAAGTACAATTAAAGGATTAGTTTTTGACAATCCCAATTCGAGCACCGTGCGTTATATGAGCGAGTTAGCTGGAATTAGTGAAATGCCTAAAAATGGTATTTATTCATTTAAAGTTAATGAAGATGTTATAAAATTTGTGGCTAAAAATGACGGAATAATAGGAGTTATTGGATTAAATTGGCTTTATCAACCTTCTCCTCAAAATGCTGCATTAGTAAATGATATTAATGTTATGAGTGTTAAAGGTGTTGATAGCAATAAGTTTTTTGCGCCAACACAAAATAATTTAGCTGAGGGAAAATATCCTTTGGCACGTGATTTGTTTATAATTAATTGTCAAGGATATTCTGGTTTAGGTATGGGTTTCGCTTCATTTGTGGCGGGTGATATCGGACAAAGAATAATTTTAAAATCAGGATTATTACCAATTCGAACTCCTGGTAGAAAATTAACTATTAAAACAAATTCTAAAAATGATGAAAATTAAATTAAGTACTATAAAGATGAATAAATTAACAGTGGTAAGCGTAGCTCTTTTAGCTTCAGCATTTACAATTCAGGCGCAGGATATTAATCAGGCTAAGAAGGCGATAGATGCTGAGCAATATGAAAGCGCTAAATCAATATTAAAATCAATAATTAAAGATAAGCCATCAAATGGCGCTGCATTTTTTATTTTAGGAAATGTTTATTTGAATCAAAGCATACAAGACTCAGCAAAAATTTATTTTCAAAATGGGTTAAACGCTTCTGATGAAGGTATTTTAAATAATATCGGACTTGCGCAAATTGATTTAAATGCAAAAAATAATACAGCTGCTCAATCAAAATTTGCAGCTGTAACTAAAGACATGCGCAGAAAGGATTTTCAAGAGTATATTTATATTGCCAGAGCTTATATGAATGCTGAAAAGCCAGATTACAAAAGTGCGATTACTACACTGAATAAAGCGGTAGCTATTAATTCCCAAGATCCTCAGATACAGTTAGCATTAGGTGATGCTTATTATGGTGATGGAAACCAAAATGATGCTTATGTAGCTTATAGAAATGCGTTTCAAGCAGATAATGGTTTACTAAGAGCTAAAATGCAGTTAGGTGTATTATTAAAAGGAGCAAAATCATATGATGAGGCCTTAAAAGCTTATAATGAAGTAATCTCATTGAATCCAAATTATGGTCCAGTTTATAGAGAATTAGCGGAAACATATTATAAAATTGCTCGTAATAAGCCTTCGCAAGCTGAAGTTAATTACAAGACTGCTATAGGATATTATGATAAATACATGTCATTAACTGATTATTCGATTCATTCTAGAATGAGACGTGCTGACTTTTTAATCTTAGTAGAAGATTATGTTGCGCTGGAAGCTGAAGCTAATAAGATGGTTGAATTAGATAAAGTTAATCCGCGAATATATCGTTATTTAGGTTATTCTGCTTATAAAAATGGAAATGTTGATGTAGCTATAAAGTCATTAGAGAATTTTATAACATCTCCAGGAAATAAAGCAATTGCTTTAGATTATTTGTATTTAGGATTAACAAAAATTAAAAAGGGAACAGCTGCTGATGGAATGTCAATTGATCCTGTTGCATTTCAAAATGGAATGATGGATATTAAAAAGGCTATAGAGATGGAGCCTTTAGCCGTCCAGGATTTAAGCGAAGTTGGTAAAAAATTATTTTCACAGAAACTATACAGTGAATCTGCTGCTATATTTGAATTTGGTGCAAACACAAACGAATCTACAAATTTCCTTGATGATAATGTATATTATGGTTTAGCTAATTATTATGCTAATGTGAATAAGGCTAAAGATGTAAAAGTTGATGAAATAAGTTTGCAAAAGGCAAATGCTGCGTTTGATAAAGTTTTAATTGCTTCTCCTACTTATTTAGAAGCTTATTTGTATAAAGCAAGAACTAATAGATTGCTTGAAAAAGATGATTTAATGGTACAAAATTATGAAGATTATGTTGCCAAAACAACTGAGTTAGGTGCAGAAGAACTAGCTAAAGATGCTGTTAAAGCTAAAATCATTGAATCATACAATAATATTGCTGCTAGTTATGCTAATACTGACAAATCTAAAGCTATTGAATATTTTAATAAATCTTTAGTTATCGATCCAGCTAATAAATATGCCACTGAATCTATTAAAATTTTAAAATAAATAAGAGTTTATTTTTCTATTTAAAGCCGATGATTTTATGATCATCGGTTTTTTTTGTTACAGTAAGTATTAGTTTACATGTGAAAGTCTTCGGTAATTTGTTATTTCTTTCGAAAGCTTCTTAATTTGAATTCTAAGAAATTTTAATTAGTCGTTCTTTTCAATTTAACTCCTTTTCTAATTAGTTATCTTTGCACTTTAAATTAAATAAATGTTATCAAAAGAAATACAATTAGAAGTTAATAAAGGAACAATGTTACCTCTTATGGAGGAGTTCTACACTATACAAGGAGAAGGATATCATACAGGAACTGCAGCCTACTTTATTAGAATTGGTGGATGTGATGTTGGATGTCACTGGTGCGATGTGAAAGAAAGTTGGAATGCTGAATTGCATCCGCCAACAGCGATAGATTTAATTGTCAATAATGCTAGTATCTTTTCAGAAACCGTTGTTGTCACTGGTGGAGAGCCACTGATGTGGGACATGAGTGCATTGACGCAGAGTCTAAAAAATAAACATTTAAAAGTACACATAGAAACTTCAGGAGCTTATCCTTTATCTGGAACATGGGATTGGATATGTCTTTCGCCGAAGAAAAATAAGTTGCCTACAAAAACCGTTTATGATAATGCAGATGAATTAAAAGTAATCATTTTTAATAAACACGATTTCATTTTTGCAGAAGAGCAGGCTGAAAAAGTTAATTCAAATGCCATATTATTTCTTCAACCGGAATGGAGTAAAAAGGAAGAGATGACTCCGCTAATTGTTGATTATGTGATGAAAAATCCTAAATGGAGAGTTTCATTACAAACGCATAAATATTTAAATATTCCATAAAAAAGTTTATATTTGGCTATAAAAAATAATCAATGAAAAAAGTATTTTTAACATTTGCAGTAATTTTGATTGCGAATTGTGTTACCGCTCAAGACTCTTTTAAAGCTGATGCATTAAAAGTAATAGAAATTTCTGGTGCAGCTGGTCCTATGCAAATGGCCAAGGAGCAAATTATGCAAAACATCCCTGAAGCGAAAAAGACTGAATTCTCAAAAGAATTTGATGCTAGTTTGCCTTCATTGTATGAAAAACTAGCTGTTATTTATATGGAAACATATACTCAGGACGAAATTAAAGAAATGCTAAAATTTTATAATTCACCACTAGGTAAGAAAATTTCAAGCTCAACTGGTGAACTTTATAAAAAATCGACCGCAGCAGGTCAAGAGTGGGGTACAGGATTGCAAAGCATGATGATGAAATACATGCAATAAAATTATTAAATTCAAAAAAACCCAAATTTTAATTTGGGTTTTTTTGTTTTAGGTCATGCTTTCGATTAGTAATAATTTCATTTTCAATTGTTAGAATTCCTAAATATTAAATGACTTTATATATTTTGTATCCTATCATGAATTTCTGTTAAATATAAAGTTTTGCTAAATAATCAAAATGCTCTCCTTCAATAATTAATTCACATTGTAACCCATTGGCTAATGCCGCATTTTGTAAAGTGTTATAATCTAGATAAAGCCAAGGAAAAGGATCTTCTTTTTCACCTTTATATGTTACCGAGAATTCTAATTCACCATAATAACCATTTGCAGGAACTGTATAAGATCCATCCTCATCTTCATCAAACATATAAATGATATCTGAACTATCGATCAATATCTGTGCATTTATATTTAATAAACTTTTTAATTTCTGAAGATATTGAGGTATATTTTTTATAGTTCCAAAAATACCAGTCCCATTCATCAGTAATAAAATTGTATCAAACTTATGTACTAAACTTAATGAATCCATTTCAAGAATGTCTTGAATGTGAACATTTTTTAGTCCGCGAAGCTTGCAGGCATCAATAGCGTTAGTAGAAATATCAATAGAAATAACTTCTAGATTTAGATTGTTTTGTAAATGCAAACTATGGCTTCCAGCACCGCAACCAATATCTAAAACTTTTCCATGTGCAAGTGCTAACGCTTTCTGTTCTAATAACGGCATTTCTTGATAAGAACGAAATAAATAAGCAACAGACATTTCATCTTGTTCAGAAATTGTTGTTTCTGTTATTAAATCCTCAGGAGAATTATTAGTTTGATAGTCAAGAATTGCTTTGCCAAAAAGATCTTTCATAGTATTAGTTAAAAATTCAAAATTGATCGCCTAAAATTCGTAATTCAAAAAGTGTAACTTTGCATTCCAAACGTTAAACTTGAAACTTGAAAAACATTCTAAACAATCTTGCTAAAGAAGCCAAAGATAAGCATATCGAAAACAAAAAGTATTTTGATAAGCTAAAAAAGAAAACACCAAAGAATTTAGATTATGTAATGCAAGATTTACATAAAGTGGAGTTCAAAAAAACAAATTGTTTAAATTGTGCAAATTGTTGTAAAACGACGGGACCACTATTCACAACTGCTGATATTGAACGCATAGCAAAATATCTTCGTCAAAAACCACAACAATTCATCAATAATTATTTGCGGGTAGATGAAGAGCAAGATTACGTATTACAAAATATTCCTTGTAGTTTTCTTGATCATGAAAATGCGTGTATGATTTATGATGTTCGTCCAAAAGCTTGTAGAGAATTTCCACATACAGATAGAAAAAAGTTTCAGCAAATTACAGATTTAACTTTGAAGAATGTTGCTATTTGTCCAGCAGCTTTTAATATCGTTGAAGAAATGAAAAAGAATTTACCTTTATAAACTTTTAATTTCATGTTTTGTACTATTTTTGAAAAGCTCTTAAATAGCAAAGCACAATAATCATAAACTTTTACACTTGAATTTAGAATATTTTATAGCAAAAAGACTCATAACTGCAAAAGATTATAAAAGTAGTATTTCGTCACCTATCATAAAAATTGCAATTGCTGCAATTGCAATTGGAATGATCATGATGATTGTTTCAGTAGCAACTGGAATTGGACTTCAACAAAAAATTCAAGAAAAAATTGCTGCCTTCAACGGGCATATTGTTATTTCAAACTATGACAACAATCTTTCGGAGGTTACTTTAACGCCAATTTCTAAAGATCAAGCATTTTATCCAAAGTTTAATTCAGTTTCTGGCATAAATCACATCCAAGCCGTGGCCACTAAGGCTGGAATAATAAGAACTGAAACAGCCTTTGAAGGGATCATTTTGAAGGGAGTTGGCGAAGATTATAGATGGAATAATATTAAAGAGTATTTGATAGCGGGGAATTTGCCTAATTTTTCGAAGGGATTAAATCAAGATGTGGTCATTTCAGAATTTTTAGCAAATAGATTAAATTTAAAAGTGGGTGATTCTTTCAACACGTTTTTTGTTAAAGAAGATCAGAACAAGTTACCTTCTAGCCGAAGATTTAAAATCACTGGAATTTTTAATTCTGGTTTTCAAGAATTTGACGCCACTTATATAATAGGAGATATTAGGCACCTGCAACGCATTAATAAATGGAATTCTAACGAAGTGGGAGCATTTGAAGTTTTTATAAATGATTTTGACAACATTAAAACTGCTGGTGAGCAAGTATATGAACAAACGTCCTCAACGCTAGATACAAAGACTATAATAGAAAAATACAGTTATATATTTGAATGGTTACAATTATTTGATTTCAATATCATTGTAATTTTAGCGGTAATGATTCTTGTCGCAACCATAAATATGGTAGTTGCATTATTAGTGTTAATACTGGAACGCACCCAAATGATTGGAATATTAAAAGCACTGGGTGCTAACAATTGGTCAGTTAGAAAAATATTTCTGTATAATGCTTTCTATTTAATAATACGTGGTTTGTTCTGGGGTAATCTTATTGGAATCTTATTGTTATTAGCACAGCAGTATTTTGGTGTGATCAAACTTAATCCTGAAAATTATTATGTCAATCAAGCTCCGGTTTATTTAAATTGGGGGTATATATTGCTGCTTAACGGACTAACAATCGCAGTGTGTTTTACAGTCCTACTTATTCCATCGTACATAATTACTCGAATTTCACCTGTAAAAGCAATTCGTTACGATTAATGCTTCTCTGGGCGTTTCCCTAAATACAATAGAGCCCATTACCTTTTCGGTTCATGGGCTCTATTGTATTTAGGGCCGGGCTATTCGCTACAAGTCCTCGGCAAGTTCCGTTGCACTTCACTTGCCTGTGGGCTTTCCACTATTATCCCTAACGCGACTTATATGCTATTACCACAAGCTTATATTTTTATAACTTTGTCATTCTGACGAAGGAAGAATCTTTGTTTGTTGCTCCCTCTACCTGTTTCGCAAAGTTTTCAACTTTGAGGATATGCTTTTCAGTTTTTTACTGACGATGATTTGGTATTAATCCTTGGCAAGTGCCGTTCCACTTCACTTGCGATTGGCTTTTCCATAGCTATCGCTATCAAGGAATCTATGTGTCAAAATCGATCTTATCTAAATGTGTACTGTTTAAATCCCGATCACTCCTATATAGAAGGTAAAATTGTAAGCTGATTATAGCAAGCCATCGCCCACGGTTTCAACCGTGGGAAGATCTATCTGCATTTCACATCAATGGTCATGCAATAACCTCTCAAATGCATACAAACCGCACTACCTATATATAGGAAGGAAAAAAGAAAGTACAGAAAACGACAATATCCAAATCAGGACAAACGGCATAATATAGGAGCGACCTTGCTATTTCAGCTAACACATTTAACCTTGAGTAAGTATTAATAAAAAAACTTCACTTTCAAGTTTCACGTTTACAACCATTTAAAAGCAATCTTCCACAAATCAGAAAAATACTTGCTTAAAAAGCTTGTAGAAGCGAATAAACGCACTACTTTTGCACCCGCAACAAGCGCATACGTTCTTACTTAAATATTGAAAAGCAGTTTTAAACTAA
>NZ_JAXCIA010000032.1:0-36267 GCF_035985025.1 Flavobacterium sp. PL11 | reverse complement strand
TGATTAAAAAGTGAGCAACTTGATTAGATTCCTCGTTCTTCGGAATGACAAAGTAATAGAGATAAGATTTGAATAAAATTTTTATCGATCTTAATACTTTTGACGAATAATTTATCATCCTGACTAATTAAGGATTTTCATTATGAGATAAGCTCAATGGTTGCAAATAAAAAGTGAGCAATTTGTTTAGATTCCTCCTTCGTCGGAATGACAAAGTAATAGAAATATGATGTGATTAAAAAGTGAGCAACTTGATTAGATTCCTCGTTCTTCGGAATGACAAAGTAATAGAGATAAGATTTGAATAAAAAGTGAGCAACTTGCTTAGATTTCTTCTTCGTCGGAATGACAAAGTATGCTGTAGTTATATGAATTAAGAATTCAATAATGTATAATTTCTATAAGTTTTCCTGAATTAAAAATATAAATGTTTATAAAGTCTTGTTTTTTTGCCCCAGACAGTAGCGGCAGCCCTGATTGAAAAAGCTATATTTTATGGGAGTGGCAAAGCGACCAGAGGAAGCTCTTGCTATGACCTAATAAAATAAAGCTTTTGAATGAAGGCTACAGTGTATGGCTGGATTAGGCCCTAATAACAATAAAAAAGCCAAGAGAGTATCAAGTACTTCTTGGCTTTTTTAGCTTAGAATCTTAGATATTGAAAGTTGATATTTTAATTTATTTGTTTTAAAACTTTGTTAGGATCATAACCAAAAAGTTGGTGTTCCTTTATGATTTCTGAAATACCTGATGGAAGCATAATTTCCCATCCTGGTTTGCCATTATTTATCATATTCAAAACTTCACGGGAGAAAACTTCTAAGATAGAATGATCATAATCATCAATATCCACCACTTTTCCATTGAATTTAAAGAATTTGTATAACTCTTTCATTCTAGGATGTACTTTTAGGGTATCTGATGTAATTATTTCGCCATCTTCACCAATCATTGGATACAAGAAAACTTTCATGTCACGGTAAAACAATTTACCAAAAGCCTCCAATATACCACCACTTAAATGACGGTAATATTTCTCGTCAAATATATCTACTAAGTTATTGACGCCCATGGCGAGTCCCATTCTAGCTTTAGTATAATTAGAGAAATATTCAACTACTTTATAATATTCCTGAAAATTTGAAATCATAACCGTTTGTCCCAAGGAACAGAGTAATTCGGCGCGATCCATAAAATCACGTTCGTCAATTTCACCATCAGATCGGAGGTTAGATAAAGTGATTTCAAAAACGACAAGTGTATTTTCTTTTTCTACTTTATTTTCATTGAGGAACATTTTTAATGATTTTTCATACATGTCCATGTTCACTTTTGTCACGGGACGAAAACTTCCTCTAAACGCTAAAATGTTTTTCTTGTATAAAATGGCTGCGGGAAGAATGTTTTTTCCTTCAGGATTAAACATCACAGCATCCGTCATTCCGTTTTTTACTAACTGCAAACTCATCAAGCGATTGTCAACATCGGCAAAACGGGGTCCTGAGAAATTGATAGTGTCAATCTCTAATTGATCTTTATCTAAATGATCGTATAGATAACGCAATAATCTTTTGGGATCATCGTATTTATAATACGCTCCATAAATTAGATTAACACCAAGAATTCCAAGTGTTTCTTGCTGTAAGCGTACGTCAGTTTCTTTAAAGCGAATGTGGATAATTATTTCGTTATAGGCTTCATCAGGTTCGATTTGGTAACTAATCCCTACCCATCCGTGTCCTTTAAATTGTTTAGCAAAATCGATAGTCGCAACAGTATTGGCATAACTAAAAAACATTTTATTAGGATGTTTTTCTCGACTCAAACGTTGCTCTATTAAATTTACTTCATGGGATAGCATTTTTTTAAGTCGGCTCTCTGTAACGTATCTTCCGTCTTCTTCAATGCCATAAACAGCATCACTAAAATCTTTATCATAAGCAGACATTGCTTTTGCAATGGTGCCGGAAGAACCACCAGCTCTAAAAAAATGTCTTACAGTTTCTTGTCCAGCTCCGATTTCAGCGTAAGTTCCATAAATATTTTCATTTAAATTAATACGGAGTGCTTTGTCTTTTACGGAAGGGATTTGTTCAATGATTCGATCCCCTTTTAATTTTATCTCTGTATCCATTTTTTTTTAATATGGCTAATATGATGCAAAGTTAATGAAATAGCACGCTAAAGAAAGATAAATAATCCTATTTTTGTAAATAAAAACAAGAAAGTTGAAGGTATATTTTTTAGGAACCGGCACCTCACAAGGGATTCCTGTTATAGGCAGTAATCATCCTGTTTGTAAAAGCACTGATTATAAAGATAAAAGATTGCGAGTTTCCGTTTGGATTTCATGGGATGGCTATTCCTGTGTTATTGATTGCGGGCCTGATTTTAGGCAGCAGATGCTTTCATCAAATTGCCCCGCAGTAAATGGAATTTTATTCACCCATGAACATTCAGATCACACCGCTGGAATTGATGATATTAGACCTTTTAACTTTAAGGAAGGTGCCATGCCGATTTATGCACACAGGCGTGTTATTGAGAATTTAAAACACCGCTTTGGATATGTATTTGAAACTGTTAATAAATACCCAGGCGCACCTTCGATTCAAATCAATGAGGTAAGAAACAATCAGCCATTTATCGTAGGAAATAAAACAGTTATTCCTGTAGATGTAATGCATGGAGATCTCCAAGTTTTTGGGTATCGAATTGATGATTTCGCTTACTTAACCGATGTCAAAACTATCGAAAAAGAAGAAATTCTAAAGCTAAAAAATCTAAAAGTCTTGGTAATAAATGCTTTACGCGAAGAGCCTCATAATACACATTTCAATTTGAAAGAAGCGCTAGATTTTATAACTTTGGTGCAACCAGATAAAGCATATCTTACTCATATTAGTCATATTATGGGATTTCATGAAGAAGTTCAAAAAACACTTCCTGATAATGTTTTTCTGGCTTTTGATAACTTAGAAATTGACCTATAATTATTTTCAAAAATGAAAAAATCATTCTTACTTCTTTTATGTGTTCTTGCTTTTCTTTTCACTGTTTTTACCTATATGTTTTTAAGTAAACAAATAAAATATGAGCAGGATAGGTATAAAAAAACAACTACAAAGTTGCGTGATAGCATCACGCTTGTTAAAAACAAATTAACCGATGCCGATTATTTTTCATTACAAAATAATGAAAATGCTCAAAATTATTTTGATGCTTCAAACAGTGCGAAAACAATTAAATATGAAAAATTAATTCCTATTGTAACTGAGAAATTATTAGACTTAAATGCTAATCCAAAAGGGAATCCTTTTACAGGTCAGGATCAAATAGCTGCAAATAAATTTATCATTAATAAAGTGAAGGTTCTGAACCACCGATGGATTATTGCTGATTTTAGCGATGGCGAATATTGGGGTGAAGTGTTACTAAAATACTTTGTAAATGAGGATGAAAGCATTTCTTATGAGGTAATGCAGTCCTTATTATATCAAAAACAAAAATAGTTTTGTGCTGGTATGCAAATCGCAGTTTGCTTCTAATTATGGGAGTAAACTGCGATTTGAATTATTTACTTTTGCTGAGACAACCAATTTTTAAAATCATAAAAATTTTGCGGTGCAACGCCATGACCTATTGGGTATTCCTTGTAGGTTACAGCTATTCCTAAATTCTCAAGTATTGCGGGAGTTTTTCTTGCCCATTCGACAGGTATAACTTGATCTACAGTTCCATGTGAAGCAAATATTTTTAAAGTCGAAAGATTGTTTTTAAGATAATCATCAGTAGCAATATCCAAATTCAAATAACCACTCATTGCAACTACTTTTTGAACTTTTTCTGGATAGGAAAGTGCTACTGCATAACTTAAAATCGAACCTTGGCTAAAACCTACTAAAGAGACATTGTCAACATGAATTGGATATTTTTGAATTAATTCATCGATAAATTTTGCAATTAGATCACGTGAAGTTTTTGCTTGTTCATTATCAGAAAACTTATTTTGATCTGCATCAAAATTGATAGCATACCAGGCATAGCTCCCATATTGCATATCATAAGGAGCGCGCGCTGAAATGATATAATATTCCTCAGGAAGTTCTTCTGCAAAGGAGAACAAGTCAGCTTCATTGCTGCCATAACCGTGAAGTAAAAGTAAAAGTGGGTTTTTATTTAATAGTATTTTAGGTTCCCTGATTTTGTATTCTAATGATAAATTCATTTTTATATATTGATTTGTAATTGTAATGAATCTCTAATTTTCAAGATACGATTATTGGAAAATTACATTGAAATTTAGGATATGTTAGACAGCCATTTTTGATAAAAAGCACCGAGTAATGGAACCGGTTTTGTTTCTCCTTTTATAGCGCTCGTAATTCCGTAGGACCACAATACTAAAATAAAAATCCACATGGGAGCTGATATCATCAAACTATCAAAATGACTAATAATAAGTCCTAATGAAATAAAAGTAAGTGTAATTCCAAGTCCTTGTCTGATATGGAAGGAAGCAAATTTGTTTTTATCTTCAGAATTCATTGACATTGCTATAAAAACTCCAATTCCTAAGATATAACTGGTTATAGCTGCCGTTTTTCCTTTCTCTATACTGTTATCCATTATTTATGATAAAATTAATTGGTTTTGACTCAAAATTCCGTAAACTTTTCCTTGCATTTTTGTTCCTAAAAAAGCAGAATTTTTGGATTTTGACAGAATTGATGTTTTTATAAAAGTGCTTTTTGGTTCAGGGTTAAATAATGTTAAGTTTGCTTTTGAACCTTCATTAATAGTAGTTATTTCGATGCCAAATCTTGATTTTCCAGTCGTCATTTTTTCGATAATGAGATCTAATGTTAAAACGGTCATCAAAGCTCCAAATGCCGATTCTAAACCAATTGTTCCGTTTTTTGCACTATCAAATTCCATTTTTTTATGTTCGATATCAATTGGATTATGATCTGATGTTATCATGTCAATCGTTCCATCCTTTAATCCTTCTATTAAAGCGGCTCTATCGACCTCGGTTCTTAGTGGCGGAGAAACTTTATACCTCGTGTCAAATTCTTCGAGCTTTTCATCAGTTAAAACTAAATGGTGGACAGCAACGCTGCAAGTTACGTTTAATCCTTTCAATTTAGCTTCTCTAATTAATTGAACTGACTTTTCAGTAGAAATTGTTGGTATATGTAATTTTCCACCAGTATATTCGACTAAAAATAGATTTCTTGCAATTTGTAATTCTTCAGCTAGATTTGGAATACCTTTTAATCCGAGTCGAGTAGAAACAATTCCTTCATTAGCCACTCCATTTCCTTTTATGTTTTCGTCTTGTGAAAATGCAATCAGTAGTCCGTCAAAATCCTGAATGTACTGTAATGCAATTTTTAGTAAATTAGCATTGCTCAAGCTTTTATTATAATCGCCAAAAGCAACAGCTCCTGCTTTTTGCATGTCATACAATTCAGCCATATCTTTTCCTGCACTTTCTTTTGTTAAAGCACCAATTGGAAATAATTCAGTTGCGAATCCCGCTGCTTTATTCAAAACAAAATTCACTTGAGATTGATTATCAATAATAGGATAGGAGTTGGGTTGCAAAGCGATAGCAGTAAATCCACTTTTAGCTGCTACAGTAAGTCCATTAGCTATAGTTTCTCGGTCTTCAAAACCTGGTTCACCTAAAGAAACGCTGCTGTCAAACCAACCTTGTGAAACATATAAATTTTCTAATTTGAGCTCATCATAATTTTTAGTATTAGCCAGAGATTCACCTATTTTTTTTATAAAACCATCAACAATTAAAATATCAACCTTTTTATTGTGAAAAGGACTTTTTGAATCGATAATTTTGGCCTCTCTAATGACTAATTTCATGTTTGCTTGTTAATTATTATGAACTATAGTTTTTTATTTTACGAATCTGATAATTGCCATTTCGGTTAATAGAAATAACAGCGCAAAGATAACAAACCATTTCCAGATTTGATTGTCAGTTCGATCAGTTTGTAAAGTGTCAAAAAGAGATTTTATCGATTCGACCGTTTTGTAGTTCGAGAGCGCACTTTCATTGGCTGCAGCCAAATTACTTTCGGTTCGGGCGTAGTTAAAACTGATGTTTTCAATCACTTCTTGCTTATTGAAAATAGTATAATTACCCGCTTTTTCTGGATAATCACTAAAAGTCATTTTTACCTTATTATTTAAAATCTGTTGTAAAGGAATAAATTGCTCCTCCTTATTTTTGACAGTCAAAATAGCATCTTTGCTTACAGATGCTTGGGTAAAGTAAGGATCATTATTTCCAATGATAAGTGCGTTGACACCATTTTTTTGATTAAAAATTGCCATTTTATAAAAAGTGGGAACGATAAGTGGTGATTGTTGAAAATTTGAATTCTCTGTATTTATAGCTGCTGCAAAAACAGCCACTTTCCCTATGGAATTATTAGTCGAAGTCAAAAAGTTAGTTTGATCTTCATAAGACAAAACCGCTGGGTAGGAGCTTGATAAAGAAAAAGATTTATTAATCTTTGGATATTGAAAATTAACTACTTTTTTCTCAAAAACACTGTTGTAAATGGGATGACCAAAATTGATTTTAGTAATGAGTTTTTCTACATTTTCTAATGAATTAAATTTTATGTTTCCAAAATTTGAAACCAATGAATTTAAATTAGTAATAGAACAAAGCGCCGAAGGAATAAAAATCAAATTTCCTCCTTTTTCAACGAAAGATTTCAAGGTAGTGATTAATGCTTGCGGGATTTCATCGAGTTCATTTAATACGATCGCATCTTGTTCTTCTAATTTGTTATAATCTAATGCACTCAGCGTGTAGGAATTAAAATTAAATTCTTCAGAAGTGTAAATTCGGGAAAGGAAAATGTTCTTGGCAGGATCACCAATGGCAATAACATTTGTTTTTTGCACTTTAGAAATGCTAAAATATAAGCTGTTGTCGTAATTTAAACCGTTGTCAGTGATAGAGACATAACCGTGAAAAGCTTGTTTTGGGATGGTAAAATTAATACTCTTTCTTGGCGTGTCAAGCGTGATAGTCGTTTTTGCAATAAGTGAATTATTATTGTACAATGATACTGGTGCAGGATCAGTATCCTCGCCATAATTTGATAATTGAATACTTATTTCGTAAAATTGATCTAAGGTTTTATGAATGTAAACGCTATCAATCGAAATGTTATTGTTTTTTACAGCTTTAGGTATTATAAAAATAGGAGCATCTAATTGATCATTGTTTTGGAATTGTTTGCTTTCTATTCTAATTCCATCTGTTATTACTACAATATCCTTTTTAAAAGGTGTTTTGCGCGCTTTTAATTTAGCTACAATATTGTCCAATTCAAAAGGTATTGCGCTATATTGTAAATTTTGAAGTTCGGCACGAATGGATTTTATATCTGTATTCCAGTAGTTTTCAGAATTGGTAAGCAATGAAAAGTTTACGTTTTCTGGAGTTTCTTCGAGCAAATCTTGAATTGCACGTTTTAGTAATTCACCTTTTTTCCCTTTGGCTTGCATACTAAAAGAATTATCTAATACAATATACAATTCATTGTTTGCGTTCTCACTGTCTTTAGAGTCAAAAAAAGGTTGCGCAAAAGCAACAATAATGCAGGTAAGCAACAATAACCTGCAGGCGAGAAGCAGCCATTTTTTGATTTTAGAACTTTTCCTTGTTTGAATCGTAAGTGCTTTTAAAAACTGTACATTAGTGAAATACTCCTTTTTAAAACGGCGTAATTGAAATAAGTGAACCAAAATTGGAACAAGTAAAGCAAATAAAAAGTATAAAATTTCGGGATTTTTAAAATGCATTCTGAACTGGGATTTACTTCAATTTTTTATTCGAATGAAGTTCTTGGAATTTTATCAGCGAAAATACAAATTTGTTTATAGTTTTTTGATACGAATTTCACTATTTATAAAAAATACAAATTTTCTAAAATTTAATAGCACAAATTCTTTAAGAGTAATTTTTCTTTTTGAAACAAATTATTGCTTGTTTAATTTATTACAATTTGTAATTATCTTTCTTATCAAGTGCAATACTTTTAAAGAAATAACTTTTTAAGTTTGTGTAACAATTTAAAGTGTAATTTAGCTTTTTAGCAAATTTATAATCATGAAAAATTCTCTCTTTCTTTTTTTTTATTTCTGTTTTTGTGTAAACATGCATGCGCAAGACAATAAATTTAATTTATTAATTGGCACATATACAACAAAATGTGATAGCAAAGGAATCTATGTTTATGATTTTGATGCAAAGACAGGGGATTTTAATTATAAAAACGCAACAGAAAATGTAATTAATCCTAGTTATTTGACAGTTTCAAGTGATAATCAATTTGTTTATGCGGTCAATGAAAATGGAACTGAGAGCACGATAAGTTCTTTTAAATTTGACTCAATTACTGGCAAATTAAACTTTTTAAATAAGGAAAACTCACAAGGAGAAGATCCGTGTTATATTATAAATGATAATAAAAATGTGCTAGTTGCTAATTATTCAAGCGGAACCATCGCTGTTTTTGGAAAAAATAGCGACGGAAGTATTACAAAAGCAAAGCAAGTCATTCAGCATCAAAAAAGCACAGTAAATCAAAAGAAACCTAACGCACATCAGGTTATATTTTCACCAGATCAAAAATATGTTTTGGCAAATGATTTAGGGATTGATAAAGTATATTCTTATTCATACAATTGGGATTCAGTTAACGAAATCTTGAAAGTAAAAGATAGTATTGCTACAGAAGTGACAAATGGACCCCGACATTTAACTTTTAGCAAAAACGGAAGGTTTGTTTATCTTTTACAAGAGTTAACTGGAGCGATAACAGTTTTTAGTTATTTAGATGGAGTTTTGAAAAAGATTGATCAAAATACAACTATATCAACAGGTTTTAAAGGAACTATAGGTGCTGCTGATATTCATATTTCACCAGACGGAAAATTTCTATATGCTACAAATCGTGGAAGTGCAAATGATATTTCGATTTTCAGAATTCTTGAGAATGGAAAGTTAAAACTCCAAGGCCGAAATAGCACTTTGGGGGAAGGGCCAAGAAATTTTGCGATAGATCCTACTGGAAATTTTCTTTTAGTAGCGCATCAATACACAAATGATGTAGTGATTTTCAAAAGAAATAAAAAAACTGGAAAACTAACTGACACTAAAAAGAAAATCAATTTATGTTCACCAGTTTGCCTGGTTTTCACTAATACTTAAAATAAAAGTAAACATTTAAAAATCATTCACCAATCACCAATTACCAATTACCGATCACGATTCACGATTTACCAATCGCTATTTATTCTTATCTTTTCTTTTTTTGTCTCTTGTTTTCAACATATTTCTATTCACAGATCCATGCGTTTTTTTCTTGGTTACGCCTGGACCGCCTAAGTTGACTTTTTTATTCTTTTTGCTTTTTTCTTGAAAAGCACCGTCGCCATCTAGTTTTTGTTTTTTCATCAAAAACTTAATGGGTTGTCTGTCTTTTTCAGGTTCAATTAATTTTGATGAGACCTCTACTGTTTCGGGGAACTCCTCAATTGATAACTCCATATTCATCAATACTTCGATTTCAACTTTGTATTCATCTTCTCTTGGGGCGATTAAACTTATAGCAGTTCCTTTGGCGTCAGCGCGACCTGTTCTACCTATTCTATGCATATATAGTTCAGGTAATTCAGGCATTTCAAAATTAACAACATGAGTAATATTAGAAATATCTAAACCTCTTGCCATAATATCAGTAGTGATCAAACCACGCAAATTGCCTTCTTGGAAAGAAGCCATGGTACTCAAACGATAATTCTGTGATTTATTAGAGTGAATCACTCCAAACTGATCTTCAAAATCTTCCTCAATACGCTCTTGAACTAAATCGGCTATTTTTTTATTATTTACAAATACTAAAACACGACTCATGTCCTCGTTTTTATGCAATAAGTGTTTTAATAAATTTATTTTAGTGTTGAAATTCGGCGCTTGATAGGTAATTTGTTTGATATTTTCTAGTGGTGTTCCTGATGCTGAAAGCGTAACTTCTTCAGGATAATCAAAATAATCATTTAAAATAGCATCTACTTCATCAGTCATTGTAGCCGAAAAAAGTATATTTTGACGTTTTTTAGGCATCATGGCCAGAATAGCGGTTAGTTGCGTGCGGAAACCTAAATTTAACATTTCGTCAAATTCATCAATCACTAATTTCTGCATTTCTTCAAACCGAATTACATTATCCAGCGTTAAATCCATTATTCGTCCAGGAGTTCCTACAAGTATATCACATCCCGTGTAAACAACAGTTTTTTGAGTGTTAATATTGACACCTCCAAAAATCCCAACGGTGCGAACCGACATATATTTTGTCAGTTTCTCTACTTCTTCAACTACTTGAACAACTAGTTCACGAGTAGGTACTAGAATGACTATTTTAGGAGTATGTCCAGGAGTAAATTTGTAGAGTTTTAGTAATGGTAGTAAGTAAGCAAATGTTTTACCAGTCCCAGTTTGAGCAATACCCATCATATCTCTTCCTGACATAATTACCGAAAAAGTTTTTTGCTGAATGGGTGTTGGTGTTGTAAATCCTAAATCATCAATTGATTTTTGTACTGATTTTGGAAGATTGAATTGCTCAAAAGTGCTCATAAATTGCTATTTTGTGCAAAGGTACGCTAAAAAAAAGTATTTCAGTATTATGAGCTTTTTAAACGATTTGTCACGTTTTCAAAATCCTTCAAAAATGCCGAGTCCAAATAACGCAAAATCGTACTTTACAGGATCATTAATGTCCAGTTTTCGAAGTTGTAAATCTAGTTCAGCAACCGCTTTTCCGTCATTTTGTTTTCGATTTAATAGTCCTAATTTTCGCGCTACATTGCCAGAATGCACATCAAGCGGACAGGATAAAGCCGCTGGAGATATACTTTTCCAAATCCCTAAATCGACACCTTTATTATCTTGACGAACCATCCACCGCAAATACATATTAATTCGTTTTGCAGCAGAGTTATTTAACGGATCCGACACGTGTTTTTGAGTTCTGTATTGATGCGGAATTTCAAAGAATAATTTCTTGAATTCATGAATACTTTTTTGCATCGATTTAGTCCCGAGACTTCGGGATTGATTTTTACTAAAAACAGCTTCTAATCCACCATGGTTTAAATATATGTTTTTTAAACTTCGAATAAAACTAGCAAAGTCATTTCCGTTGAATGTTCTATGTACAAAAAATTCTAAAGCTTGCAAATCTTTTTCAGAATGTGATCGTACAAAATCGAAGGGAGCATTTCCCATCAATTCGAGCATTTTATACGAGTTTTTGATAATCATTGTACGATTTCCCCAAGCAATAGTGGCACTTAAAAAACCTGCAATTTCAATATCTTCCTTTTGCGTAAAAAGATGTGGAATCTGCACGGGATCAGTTTCTATAAATTCTAGAGTGTTGTATTGAAGAACTTTCTCGTCTAGAAAATCTTTGAGTTCTGAATTAGTCATAATTAAAAATGTCTACGAAATTTTATTTAATAATAATGAAATTGAACTTTGCAGTCAAATTAGAATTTCAAAAAACATAATTGACATTATATCTATCTGAAAACTCCTAATTGCTAATTTGTCCATCAACCATAATTAATTTCCTGTCAGCCATATTAGCCAGCTCTTCATTATGAGTCACAATTACAAAAGTTTGACCTAATTCATCTCTTAATTTAAAAAAAAGTTGGTGTAAATTCTCTGCAGAAGCCGTGTCTAAATTCCCAGACGGTTCATCGGCAAAAATAATTGCTGGTTTATTGATTAATGCTCTTGCTACCGCAACTCGTTGCTGCTCACCGCCAGAAAGCTCATTAGGTTTATGATTGATTCTATGTGATAGCCCAAGATAATCTAATAATTTTTTAGCTTCAAGTTCTGTTTCTTGTTTGGATTTATTAGCAATAAAAGCGGGAATACATACATTTTCTAAAGCGGTAAATTCAGGTAGTAGTTGATGAAACTGAAATATAAAGCCCAAGTTTAAATTTCGAAATTTAGACAAGGTTTTATCATTCATTGTCAAGATATCTTGGTCATTTATCAATAATGAAGTTGTTATCTTTTTTGTATCGTTAATTCCCTTTGGACTTGCAGGACTCGGTTTATCTAATGTTCCTAAGATTTGTAAAAGTGTAGTTTTTCCTGCGCCAGAAGCACCTACTATAGAAACAATTTCGCCTTTAGCAATATGTAAATCAACGCCTTTTAATACGTGCAATTGATCGTAATATTTGTGTAAATTTTTAGTAGATATCATTTTTGACAGTTTATACAAAGAAACAAAGATTTTTTTTAGAATGAATTGCAATAGCTGTTATTTTGCTAAGACAAACTATAAACTTTAGTTAATGACATGCCCTTGGTTTTCTTAAATTTATAACTTTGATCATAAATTAAAAAAAAATGAAAAAATTAATGGGACTTTTTTTTGCACTATTGCCTTTTTTTTCTTGTGCAAAAGATAAGAGTGTAATAATGCCTAAAGTTTTAGAAACAAAAAATATGGAAACAGAAAAAGGAATTGAAGTAGCAACATTTGCTGGAGGATGTTTTTGGTGTACAGAAGCAGTTTTTTTAGAATTAAAAGGAGTTAAAACAGTTGTATCAGGTTATATTGGTGGCAAAACAATTAATCCAACCTACAGCGAGATTGGAACAGGAAATACAGGTCATGCAGAAGCGATTGAAATCACTTTTGATCCCGCAGTAATCAGTTTTGGAGAATTATTGGAAATATTTTTTGCCACACATGATCCAACAACTTTAAACCGTCAAGGTGCTGATGTAGGAACACAATATAGAAGTGAAATTTTTTACCACAATGCAGCTCAAAAGGAATTATCACAAGATTATATTGCTTTAATGACAAGTGAAAATACATTTGGTAAACCAATAGTAACTAAAATTTCTCAAGCACCAACTTTTTATGTGGCTGAAGATTATCACCAAAATTATTACAATCAAAACAAAACTCAAGGATATTGCAGTTATGTAATTACGCCTAAAATTGATAAATTGAAGAAGTTATATCAAAACAAGCTTAAAAAATAACTGGCATCAGATTTGCTAACTAACTGAAAATATTTAATTAATATGATAAAACAATTTCAAGTAGTTAGGATTGATACTAATAAAACCAGAAATTTATTTTTAGGTCTTTTGTTTGATGGCATCGGAATATTGTCTTTTACAATTCCGCTAATTGGGGAGTTTTCAGATGTTATTTGGGCGCCTTTGGCAGGGTTTTTAATGACATGGATGTACAAAGGTACAGTTGGAAAAGTTGGTGGAATTATCACTTTTGTTGAAGAAATATTACCATTTTCTGATTTTATTCCCATATTTACACTTACTTGGATTTACAATTATCTGATAAAAAAACAAAACGCTTCTTAATTGAGGCGTTTTTTATGACTTAAAAAGAAATGTTAATCCTAATCGTTTTAACATCTTTTTCTCAAAATTCCAGAAAAATTTAAATTGACCAAATAGAAATCCAATGGCAACTAAAAGGATTTGATAAATAGGAAATATCAAAAGGAGTCTTACAGGTGTAAACCATAATCCTAAATAGTCATCAGTTATTCCTAACCACAAACAAAATGGCTTTGAGAGCCATGCTGATGCGGAGCCAGTTATTGCAAAGACAATAAAAATTATAGTTAATTGAAAGTTGGTTTTTATTCCCCAACGCTTTTTTAATTTGTTCATCTTTCTAATAATGATTACAAATGTAGTAACATTATCTTATAGGCACATATCCAAAAAGTTTTTGTTTGTAAGTGTTTTGAAAGTAAACCATATAATTATAAATTAAGTAATTCACTTCATAGCCATAATCAGTACTGAAGTCGTAATTGATGGTCATCTCATATAAGTTGGGATTATAACGATTGGGTTGTAGTACTCTACTATTCCATTCTCTTATCCATAATTGATTTTTATTTTCAAGATAACTTTGTGAATGGAAATTTCTCGGCAACGAATTAGAAGCTAACCATGTACTAAATCCTGGATCAATAATAATTACTTCGTATTCAAGTTCTTTATTTTCTATCCTAATAGTATCACTGACGGTTCCTGTTGTTGGAGTTTTATTTGTAATTGTAGAATTAGTAGTAGAACAACCCACAACAAAACAAAGGAAAACCACTATAATAAAATAACTATTTCTCATAATAAATAAATTATAGCATAAATTTACAAATAATAAATGGCTGATTAGTAGAATAGTAAAAAAAAGAGGCTAGCCTTATAACTAACCTCTTTTAAATTTTTTTATAGAAGTATTATTAACTTAATATGCTGATAATTTGCGAAGCTAATTCAGTCCCTATTCGATCCTGAGCTTCTCCCGTTGCAGCTCCAATGTGTGGAGTCAAAGAGATTTTGTGATTCATCAATATCGCCATTTCTGGTTTAGGCTCGCTTTCAAAAACGTCTAAACCAGCAAACAAAACTTTTCCGCTATCCAACGCTTTTACTAATGCTACTTCATCAATGACACCGCCTCGAGCGCAATTTACAATTCCTACACCATCTTTCATGATTGCTAATTCCTTTTCACTAATAATATAACCGTCTTGCGCCGGAACGTGTAAGGTGATAAAATCAGATTCCTTAAATAAAGATTCTAATGATTGTGATACAATGGTAGTTGTAATGGATTGACCATCAAAAAATGCTACTTTTACATCTACTTGCGGGATATAACTGTCAGCAGCAATAACTTTCATACCTAAACCTAAAGCTATTTTAGCAGTAGCTTGTCCAATACGACCAATCCCTACAATACCAAGTGTTTTTCCTCTTAATTCAATTCCATTTGCGTATGCCTTTTTTAATCCATCAAAATTAGTATCGCCTTCTAAAGGCATATTTCTATTAGAATCATGTAAAAAACGAACCCCAGAAAATAGATGAGCAAAAACTAACTCAGCTACTGATTCAGATGAAGAAGCTGGTGTATTTATAACGTGTATTCCTTTGCTTTTAGCATAATCCACATCAATATTATCCATTCCAACACCACCACGACCAATGATTTTTAATCCAGGACATGCATCGATAATATCTTGACGAACTTTAGTAGCGCTTCGCACTAAAACTACAGTTACATCATTTTCATTTATAAAGTTAGCAACTTGTTCTTGTGCTACTTTTGTAGTGATAACTTCAAAACCACCTTTTTCTAAAGCAAGAATTCCACTTTTTGAAATTCCATCATTGGCTAATACTTTCATTGTTTATGTCATTGTGGGGAGCAACTTATCTCAATTTTTTAAGAAAGAAATTGCATCCTCTAGATTAATTTATTTTTTCGCTTACTGGAGCTATTTCCTGCTATTCGTTTCAATTTTTTTATTACTCGCTTGGTCGAGTCATAAAAAGGATTTCTCCCGAAGTATCGCGACAATCGGGGCTAGGAATCTAGAAATATATTATATTTTCAACACTCTTTTCCCCCTCGGGGTTAGGGAGCTTACACCTTAGATTCTAATTCTTTCATAACGTCCACTAATACTTGTACGCTTTTTAGCGGTAAAGCATTATACATTGAAGCTCTATAACCTCCTACAGAACGGTGGCCTGGAAGTCCTGAAATTCCTGCGGCTTTCCACATAGTGTCAAATATAGCAGCATGAGCTTCATCATTTAAAAGGAAAGTAGCATTCATAATAGATCTATCTTCCACAGCAGCAGCTCCTTTAAATAATGGATTTCTATCAATTTCTGCATAAATTAAAGCAGCTTTTTCATTATTGATTTTTTCGATAGCAGTAATTCCACCTTGTTTTTTTAACCATTGCAAAGTCAGTAACGATGCATAAATAGGAAAAACAGCGGGTGTGTTATACATGCTTTCTGCTTTTATATGTTTAACATAATCTAACATACTTGGAATAACTCTCCCGTTTTTACCTAGAATATCTTCTTTAACAATCACTAAAGTAGTTCCGGCTGGTCCCATGTTCTTTTGTGCTCCTGCATAAATGATGTCAAATTTTGAAAAGTCGATCACTCTAGAAAAAATATCTGAACTCATATCGCAAACCATCGGCATCTCTAGCGCTGGAAACTCCTTCATTTGAGTGCCAAAAATAGTATTGTTACTGGTGCAATGAAAGTAATCAGCATCGGCTGGTACCGAATATCCTTTAGGAATATGATTATAGTTTTGCTCTTTTGAGGAGGCAACAACAATAGTTTCGCCAAAAAGTTTCGCTTCTTTTATTGCTCCACTAGCCCATGTTCCCGAGTCTAAATAAGCAGCTTTGCCATTTTCTTTCATTAAATTATAAGGAACCATCAAAAATTCTAAACTTGCTCCACCGGCAAGAAAAAGTGCTTGATATCCTTTTCCCTTTAAATCTAAAAGTTCAAGTGCTAGTTCTCGAGCTTCATCCATAACCGCCACGAAGTCTTTGCTTCTATGAGATATTTCTAAAATGGATAAACCTGAATCATTAAAATCTAAAATGGCTTGTGCTGATTTTTCAAATACTTCTTGTGGTAATATAGAAGGTCCTGCGCTGTAGTTGTGTTTTTTCATGGTTTAGTTTATATCCGAAAATTTAAGAGGCAAATTTCGCAAATAGGACACGAAAAACCGATAAATATTTCGGAAATATTGAACATATTATTACTATGTTGTTAACAAAAACGAAATAGTATCTACATTATCTGCATAATCCCACAATGCAGGTTTTTGAGTTTGCCCAAAATCGATACTATTTTCCATTAAATTATTACTAACAATACATTGTATTTTTTCACTTTCTTCTTTCAATTGATTTTGTAGATTTTCTATATTGTCATAGTTTTCATAAAAAACACTTGAAATTGGTGAAGCGTGACTTTTATCTTCTTTTAAAGTTAAAAATCCGTTGTCAAGCAATTTAAAATTACTCATTAAAAATACTGCTTTGTTATAATCGTAATTGTTAGCATATTTTTCATAATGAATGATGTCTTTATATTCGAAAATCGCTTCAAAAAACGGAACAAAAGAATATTCTTTTGGCACAAAAAGTTTGGAGACATTTCGGCATCCCAAACCAAAATATCTAAATATGTCCTCGCCCAAAGCGGTTAATTGTTCCTTTGTTTCAGTACCATTTAAAACAGCAACGGAGTTTCGACTTTTTCTGATAATAGAAGGTTTATCTTTAAAATAATATTCAAAATATCGTGCGGTATTATTGCTTCCCGTTGCAATAACCATATCAAAATTTTCTAATTTTCCCTCTACAAAATTTATTTTACCAATAAATTCTGGCTCAATAGCGATGATATATTTTGCTAGAAATGGTAATAAATGTTGATCGTTTGATGATGTTTTTACTAAAACATTATTACCAGTGATTAATACTGATAAAAAATCGTGAAAACCTACTAATGGAATATTTCCAGCAAGAATTAAAGCAACATTTATTAGTTTGTTATTTTCCAAATTATATCTAGAAAGCCACTGATTTAAATTTTTTTCTGTCAGCGCTTCAGCCCATGAGTGTATAGAAAAATAAACTTGCTCTTGAGTGTACCAACCATTATGAGATTGGGATAATTTTATTAAATCTATAAAAGGTTCAAAAAATAATTCATTGCATTGAACTGCGGGATTTTTTACGGAATTATTTTCGGAAAACTGACTTAGAAATTTTCCTAATTCAACAAAAACACTTTTTTTTGTTTCTAATGTCATAATGTTTGCTTATGAATTGTTTTGATTGTAATTTTGCACAAAATTAAGCTTTAAATAGTCTAAAGTCAAAAGACTTAAAGCCAAATATGACCTATCGAATTTTTTTTTAATTTGAATAACCAAAATACTACAGAGCAATGGCAATTATAATAACAGACGAATGTATAAATTGTGGTGCCTGCGAACCAGAGTGCCCAAATACAGCGATATACGAAGGAGCAGACGATTGGAGATATAAAGATGGAACTAAACTTAAAGGAAAAGTAGTTTTGCCAGACGGAACAGAAGTTGATTCTGATGAGGCTCAAACACCTATTTCTGATGAGGTTTATTATATTGTACCTGGTAAATGTACAGAGTGTAAAGGCTTTCATGATGAACCACAATGTGCGGCGGTATGCCCTGTAGATTGTTGTGTTCCTGATGACAACCACGTTGAATCAGAAGAAACGTTATTAAATAGACAAGCATTTTTACATAACGAATAAATGCATTATTAAATTTTTTATAAATCCTGTTTGCCTTTGTAGACAGGATTTTTTTATAAAAAAAAATTAAATGTTTCTAGTACTTTTTTAATTCGCTGTAGAAAAATCAGTCTTTAAATAAGAGAAAATCAAAAATCATCTCCCAACATTATTTCATTTTTAAAAAAAAGGGCTGTCTTTCGACAGCCCTTTTTTTTAAAAATGAAATATTTCTATTAGAAATTGAAACCAAGTCTAGCGTAGTAATAGGCACCACTAAAACCCATTTGAACAGCATCCCAATATCCTCCACCTTCAACCCAGTCATCTTGCTGATCAGGGTAAACGTTTAATAAATTGTTAGCTCCAATAGTAATTTTTGCTGCCTTACTAATTTTGTAACCCAAAGTTAAATCAGTGACAATCTTAGCACCATAAGTATCCGTTGCAGCTTTTACTTGATTTGCAAATGATCCATAATCAGCTACATCTTCATCCATTTGATAATCTAATAAATTCACCTCACTAAATCTTGTAAAGGCTAATCCAGCATCAAAAGCTTTTCTATTGTAATTAAAATTTAAACCAAATTTATTGTTTGGAGCAGAAGCTAATAAAAATCCTTTATCACGTTCCCCAAAAAAAGTATTTGCGGGTAATGTTCCATTTTTAACTTTATCAATTTTCATATCATTAATGTTACCCACTAATGTTACTCCAATATTACTTTCGTTAATAGATTTTTTCCATGCTAGCACCACATCAAGTCCCGTAGTTTTAGTATCTACACCATTTACAAAGAATTGTGCCTTATCTACTCCAATACCTAATGCTGTTGCATCAAAGTACCCAGTTAATACAATTCTGTCTTTTACATTGATTAAGTAACCATCAATCGTTGCTGTAAAATCACCGTAATTCGCTGTGAAACCTAAAGATGCATTGATCGCCTTTTCTTCATTCAATTTTTCAATTCCAAAAGATTTGGTAACAGGACTATTATTTGGCGCAAGCAAAACCTCAGTTGCACCAGCTGTACTAAAATTAGTGAAGCGTAAGTTGTAATAAACTTGCGCTAATGAAGGTGCACGAAAACCAGTACTGACTGATCCTCTAATATTAATATTTTTATTAGCTTTTACTCTCATCGCTAATTTACCATTGAATGTACTACCAAAATCACTGTAGTTTTCAAAACGAACAGCGCCACTTACCAGGAAGTTGTCAGTCAAGTCTAATTCAGCATCTGTATATAGAGATAAATTTGTTCTACTTCTATCCACTTCATTAAGTGGACTATAACCTGGGAAACCTTGAGATCCACCTGGTCTTGGAAGAGTCATTGGCGAGTCTGGATCTGCAGCATCATAATCAGGATTAGGAATTGAAGGAATAGTTTGAGTCAGCGGGTTTGTTATTGGCCTTCTATTTATGTCATAAGTGGCATAGGAACCTTCTTCACCTGCAAAAATATTGAATTTCTCTGTTCTAAATTCTGCTCCAAAAGCAAGATTTAATCCGCTAAGTACGGTATCATAATTTTTAGATACATCAAAATTAGTAGTGTTCTGACTTAAACTATGTCCACCAGCGTCAAATTCTGTTGGAGATGCATCTTCAAGAGAGGCGTTTATGGTTCCCTTGGTGTAATAATGAAAAAGGTTTTTACCAAATGTGTTACTAATGTCAATTTTCCACCCACCAGCAGTTTCTGTTCTAAATCCAGCAGCCATTGAATTATCAATAATATTTGAAGTAATTCTTGGCGTATATCCTCCAGGATATATTGATTCTACTACACGTTCGCCATCACCTCTTGTAAATGCATAAGCATCAGTATCTCTAAAATTTCTTCCACCAAAAGCATAAAACTCTGTTTTATCAGAAATGGGAATAACCATATTTCCAAAAAGATTAAAACCTTGGATTGCTGCTTCACCGAAACCTTTTCTAAAATCAAATCCCGGTCTAAAAGTTTTATTTTTGTTTATGTATTCGGTGGTAAAATTAGCAAATCCGCCTTTTTCGCCAATTGCAACACCATAATTTGCTGCAACTTTTACAGATCCTCCATCAAATGATTGGTCTTTACCAAATGTATTTCCATTTCCATTTTTATTTAAACGGTAACCATCAGTATTTGCAGTGCCAGTAGGAAAATCACCTTTAGCATTTGTGTTAAATGCACCATAAGTCACTGAGCCTGTCAGTTCATTTACATCATCGTTCAAAACGATATTAATTACTCCTGCAATTGCGTCTGAGCCGTATTGAGCTGCAGCACCGTCTCTAAGAATTTCAATTCTTTTGATTGAAGCCGCTGGAATAGCGTTTAAATCTGTTCCAGTGTTACCACGACCACGAGTTCCAAAAAGGTTGATAAGTGATGACTGATGTCTTCTCTTTCCGTTGATTAAAACTAAGGTTTGATCTGGTCCTAAACCTCTTAATGATGCAGGATCTACGTGATCTGCTCCATCAGAGCCTGATTGTTTATTGGCATTAAATGAAGGAGCCACATATTGTAACAATTCATTTATTTCTAGTTTGCCGCTTTGAGTAGTTACATCTTTGACACTGATAATATCTATCGGAACTGCTGAGTTTACAACAGTTCTCTTAGTATTTCGTGATCCTACAATTTGAACTTCTTGTAAAACTTGGCCGCCTTCTGAGGATAAAATTACGTTCAGTACTGATCCCGTTACTGCTTTTTCTAAATTAGAAAATCCTACATAACTGAAAATCAATATAGCACCTTCTTTTATTTTTATTCTATAGGCACCATCTGAATCTGTCGAAACTCCATTTAAAGTCCCTTTTTCAATAATATTGACTCCTGGTAACACTGCACCAGTATTGTCTTTTACGTTTCCTGAGACCTCTTTTTGAGCAAAAATAAAGGAGACATTCAACAGAAATAATAGTAAAATAATTTTTTTCATAGTAATTTGGTTTTGATTTTAAATTGAATTTATCAATGCAATATACTATAATTATAACTTTCTCGCAGTAAAGAGAGTGAATTTGATAAAAAAAATGGAATTTGATGAGTAATTGCCTTTGTAGTTGCCAAATCGATAAAATTTGCTTATCTATTTTTTTATTAATCAAAGCATTATTAAGCTAGGCAATAATTCCGTGAATATGCTAACTAGCATTTATTTAATCTTATCTTTGCAAACTTTTAAAAGTAATTATTGTTAACGTGTAGCAGACAACTGCTATTTGTAATCTAAAATAGTATGAAAGCAGGTATTGTAGGGTTGCCAAATGTTGGAAAATCAACATTATTTAATTGTTTATCAAATGCAAAAGCACAGAGTGCAAATTTTCCTTTTTGTACTATAGAACCTAATATAGGAGTAGTAAATGTGCCAGATTCTAGAATTGAAAAATTAGAAGAATTAGTAAAACCAGAGCGCGTACAAATGGCAACAGTGGATATTGTTGATATTGCTGGACTGGTAAAAGGAGCTAGTAAAGGGGAAGGTTTAGGAAATCAATTTCTTGGAAATATTAGAGAATGTAATGCTATTATCCATGTTTTACGTTGTTTTGATAATGATAATATTGTTCACGTTGATGGAAATGTAAATCCAATTCGCGATAAGGAAACGATTGATATTGAGCTACAATTAAAAGATTTAGAAACAGTAGAAAAACGTTTAGAAAAAGTAAATCGTGCCGCTAAAACAGGAAATAAAGAAGCGCAAACCGAAAAAGCACTTTTAGACCGCATTAGAGAAACGTTATTACAAGCAAAATCAGCGAGAACCATTACCCCTCAAGGAAATGATGAAGAGGTTTTAATGGAGTCATTTCAACTAATTACAGCAAAACCAGTTTTATATGTTTGTAATGTAGATGAAAATTCAGCCGTAAGCGGAAATAAATATGTTGAGCAAGTTCGAGAATTAGTTAAGGACGAAGATGCAGAGGTTATTATTCTCTCTGTAGGTGCCGAAGCTGATATAACAGAATTAGAAAGCTACGAAGAACGTCAAGTTTTTCTTGAAGATATGGGTTTGAGTGAGCCAGGGGCATCCGTTTTAATTCGTGCTGCTTATAAATTATTAAAGCAACAAACATATTTTACAGCAGGTGTAAAAGAGGTTCGTGCTTGGACAATAAATATTGGAGCAACTGCACCACAAGCAGCGGGAGTGATTCATACTGATTTCGAGAAAGGATTTATTCGCGCTGAGGTCATTGCTTTTGAGGATTTTGTACACTATGGTTCAGAAGCTAAGTGCAAAGAAGCAGGAAAATTCAAAGTTGAAGGAAAAGAATATATAGTAAAAGATGGTGATGTTATGCATTTCCGT
Source organism: Flavobacterium sp. PL11 (assembly GCF_035985025.1). Taxonomy (NCBI): domain Bacteria; kingdom Pseudomonadati; phylum Bacteroidota; class Flavobacteriia; order Flavobacteriales; family Flavobacteriaceae; genus Flavobacterium; species Flavobacterium sp. PL11. Next base: position 13,680 of record NZ_JAXCIA010000032.1, on the reverse strand, counting down.
TTTAACGTGTAGGTATCGATTGGAATAAAACAATCTCACTACCTTAAAATTATATAAAGACCGTAGAAGATATTCTGCGGTTTTTTTATAGCCTACAATTTAAACATTAAACACTAAACAGCAATCATTAATCACCAATCACTGAACACTTTCCTTGTACCTAATTCCAGCTTTTCACCTTAAGATTTTCCTAAAACGCTTTTTTCCAAGACCATAAAGGAGCTTCTTCCAGTCGCTCTTTTTGGTCAAGAAAAAATATAGCGTTCAAGATAAATGCTTTCCACTTCAATCTGGGGTAAAAAAGTAAGTGCTATTATTTTATTTTTAGTACATTTAAACAAAATAAATTTTCATGAAAATAATCGCTTTTGGCGCAAGCCCTAGTAAAAATTCTATCAATAAAAAATTAGCCACTTATGCTGCCCACTTATTCGAACATGCTGATGTCGAAGTATTAGATTTAAACGATTTTGAAATGCCCATTTACACTGTTGATATCGAAAAACAAATAGGCGAACATACATTAGCGCAAAATTTTTTATCCAAAATTGCAGGCGCAGATCTTTTAGTAGTATCACTAGCTGAAAATAACGGAAATTATTCTGTTGCTTTCAAAAATGTATTCGACTGGTGTACCCGTATTAAAAAAGAAGTTTTTCAAGGCAAACCTATGCTTCTGACGGCGACTTCTACAGGTGCAAATGGCGCTACAATTGTATTAGGAATTGCTAAAAATGCTTTTCCATTTTATGGTGGTAATATTAAGGCCTCTTTCTCATTACCTAGCTTCGATGATAATTTTGACATTGAAAATATGGAAATTAACAATATGGAATTGCGTAAAGAACTACAAAGCTTAATTGCAAACAATTTCTAAGTAAGTATGAATTCAGTTCAATTACATTCCATTTTAGATAACGACTTTTATAAATTTACGATGCAGCATGCTGTGATCAAACTTTTCCCAAAGGCTAAAGTTAGATATGCATTTATTAATCGAGGGAAACATCAATTTCCTGCACACTTTGCTGATTTACTTCGTAAAGCTGTTGATGCCATGGTTGATCTAAAATTGTCAATAACCGAAAAGAAATTCCTTGCTGATAATTGTCCGTATTTAGATCCAACATACTTGGATTTTTTACAAGGTTATCAATACGATCCTACTGAAGTCACGATCGAGCAGTATGAAAGTGAATTAAAAGTTACTATAGAAGGGTATTGGTACCGAACAATTCTTTGGGAAGTACCCTTGATGGCTTTGATTTCCGAACTTTTTTATATGTCTCAAAATCTAATTCGTATAGATGATAAGGAGGTTATACGAATCACTAAATCAAAAATAGAAAGTTATAAAAGTTTAAGTCTGGTGATTTTAGAATTTGGTACCCGTCGCCGTCATTCATATAACGTCCAAAAATTGGTCAGTGAAACATTAAATAATTTTGGTGAGGCTAATTTTTTAGGAACTAGCAATGTACATTTAGCAATGCTACAGAACAAAAAACCATCAGGAACGCACGCTCATGAATGGTTTATGTATCATGCTTCAGAATATGGGTTTAAGGTGGCCAACGCGATGAGTCTTGAAAATTGGACAAATGTTTATCAGGGTGATCTGGGAATTGCTTTAACGGATACCTATACAACCGAAATCTTTTTCGAACAATTCAACAAAAAATTCTCTAAACTATTTGACGGTGTTCGACAAGATAGTGGAGATCCAATTGCGTTTGCTGTGAAAACAATTGAACATTATCAAAAAATGGGAATCGATCCGAAATCTAAAATCATTGTTTTCTCTGATGCGTTAAATTTAGATAAGGTAAAAGTGATAGCTGATTTTTGTCGAGGAAAAATAAAAATGTCTTTCGGAATTGGAACTAATTTCAGCAATGATGTAGGTTTGCCTGCGATGAATATGGTAATTAAACTGACGGAAACTAAAGCAGAAAATAATAGTTGGGAAGGTGTTGTAAAATTGTCAGATGAAAAAAATAAGCATACGGGGACTGCCAAAATGATTGCGCTTGCTAAACAGGTTTTAAGAATAGATATTTGATGATAATAAATCTTTTTAAGTGATAATTATTTTTGAAAATTAGGAAGCCAAGCTCTTTTAAAATTTATCTAATTAAACTATATTAGCACGCTCTATGTCTCTGTTATAAACAATAGCAAAAAGAGCCAAGTTAAAATCCACAAAATTTAAAATGTCCGATCAAAATCAATATACCGAAGATAATATTCGGTCACTCGACTGGAAAGAACATATTCGCATGCGTCCCGGAATGTACATTGGGAAATTAGGAGACGGTTCTTCTCCAGATGATGGTATTTATATTCTATTAAAAGAGGTGTTAGACAATTGTATCGATGAATTTGTCATGGGTGCTGGAAGAACTATCGAAGTCACCATCAAGGATAAAACAGTAGCTGTTAGAGATTACGGGCGGGGAATTCCTTTAGGAAAGGTGATTGATGTGGTTTCTAAAATGAATACGGGAGGAAAATACGATTCTTTAGCCTTTAAAAAATCTGTTGGTTTAAATGGAGTGGGAACCAAGGCAGTAAATGCTTTGTCGAATTATTTCCGTGTAGAATCAGTACGTGATGAGAAACAAAAGGCAGCAGAATTTTCGGCCGGAAACTTAGTTTTAGAGGAAGATGTCATTGAAACAACAAAAAGAAAAGGAACAAAAGTCACTTTTATTCCCGACGAATCCATCTTTAAAAACTATAAGTTTAGATTTGAGTATATCATCAAAATGCTTAAAAACTATTGTTACTTAAACAATGGCTTAACGATTATTTTTAACGGTGAGAAATATTTCTCTGAAAATGGACTTAGAGATTTATTAGAGGAAACCATTAGTGCTGAAGATTTAGAATATCCAATTATTCATTTAAAAGGAGAGGATATTGAAATTGCTTTAACCCACAGTAAAACCCAATATAGCGAGGAGTACCATTCCTTTGTAAATGGACAAAATACAACACAAGGAGGAACGCATTTAGCCGCTTATCGCGAAGCGATTGTAAAAACAATTCGAGAGTTTTATAACAAAAGTTTTGAAGCTTCAGATGTGAGAAAATCAATTGTTACCGCTATTAGTATCAAAGTAATGGAACCGGTTTTTGAATCTCAAACTAAAACAAAATTAGGTTCCACTGATATGGGTTCCGAAGTGGGAATGCCATCGGTACGTACTTTTGTAAATGATTTTGTAAAAACAAAATTAGATAATTACTTACACAAGAATCCTATCACTGCAGAGGCGTTACTGCGAAAAATTCTGCAAGCGGAAAGAGAACGTAAGGAATTATCTGGAATTAGAAAACTAGCTACAGATCGCGCAAAGAAAGCGAATCTTCATAATAAAAAGTTGAGAGATTGCCGTGCACATCTTCCAGACACTAAAAATCCTAGAAACTTAGAAAGTACCCTTTTTATAACCGAGGGAGATTCGGCTTCAGGATCGATTACCAAATCGAGAGATGTAAACACACAAGCAGTTTTTAGTTTGCGTGGAAAGCCCTTGAACTCTTACGGGATGAGTAAGAAAATTGTTTATGAAAATGAAGAGTTTAACTTATTGCAATCCGCATTAGATATTGAAGATGGATTAGAAAAATTACGTTATAACAATATCGTAATCGCCACTGATGCCGATGTTGATGGAATGCATATTCGCTTGTTGTTGATTACTTTTTTCTTGCAATTTTTCCCTGAATTGATAAAAGAAGGACATCTATATATTTTGCAAACACCACTTTTTAGAGTTCGAAATAAAAAAGAAACAATTTATTGCTATTCAGATGAAGAACGAAGAGAGGCAATAGAGAAACTAAAACCCAAGCCAGAAATTACTCGATTTAAAGGATTAGGAGAGATTTCGCCAGATGAGTTTAAAAATTTTATTGGAGAAACTATTCGTTTAGATCCTGTAATGATGGATAAAAACACTTCAATTGAGCAATTATTGTCTTTCTATATGGGTAAAAACACACCTGACAGACAAGAATTTATTATTAAGAATTTGAAGGTGGAGTTGGATGTTGTTGAATCTTAATAATTATTAAGAAATGTTTCAATGCCATAAAAACCAAATAATGCTGTAATTGATGTCAGAAAATCTTCATAGCAATTCATTATTCTCTCAAGTGGTCGATTTGCTGCAGCAATCGAACCAACAAGTTGTGCGAGCTATAAATCAAACTATGGTTTATACTTATTATGAGATTGGTCGAATGATTGTTGAAGAAGAACAAAATGGAAAAGATAGAGCAGAATACGGCAAGCAATTATTAAAAGGACTTTCAAAAGAGCTGAATAAAGAGTTTGGAAAAGGGTTTTCAGTTGAAACCTTAGAGAGAATCAGAAGGTTTTATTTGACGTATTCAAAATCGTCTACACTGTCTACGATTTCTGAAAGCGAGAAATTATCTGAAGTGATCGCATCATTTGCACCTGGAAAAAAAGCACTTTCTCACAACATAAGTTTTTTGCTCTCTTGGTCGCATTATAATTTTCTAATGCGCATGGATGATGCTAATGAAAGAAGTTTTTATGAAATCGAAACCGCAAAAAATAATTGGAGCGTACGGGAATTAAAGCGACAATATGATACTGCTTTATATACCAGATTGGCTTTAAGCCGAGATAAGGAAGGAATTTTGAAACTTTCTCAACAAGGACAAATTATAGAGAAGCCAAAAGATGTAATCAAAGATCCTTATATTCTTGAATTTCTTGGTTTACCCGAGCTAAATCAGTATTCAGAAAATGAACTTGAAGAAGAAATCATCAATAAATTAGAACACTTTCTGTTAGAATTAGGGAATGGTTTTACGTTTGTTGCCAGACAAAAAAGAATCACTTTTGAGGATAAACATTTTAGAATTGATTTGGTTTTTTATAACCGAATATTAAAATGTTTTGTTCTTATTGATTTAAAAATAGGAGAATTAAAACATCAGGATTTAGGTCAAATGCAAATGTATGTCAATTACTATGATAGAGAAATGCGTTTAGAAGAAGAGAACAAAACAATTGGCTTAGTTCTTTGTCAGAATAAAAGTGATTTAGTTGTAGAATACACATTACCTGAAAATAATGAACAAATTTTTGCTAGTAAATATAAAATGGTGTTGCCAAGTAAAGAGGAATTTATCCATTTGATTGAACAAATATAGAAGAATTTAAATGGAGTTAATATAGCGCCATAATTAGAGTTTTAAGCATTTTTATGAAAGACGAAGACGAAGATAACATTATACCAAACGAAGATGAATCTCAAAACGAAATTAATGATTCTAATGAATCAAACGATGCAGGTTTTGACGATATAATTACTTCAAATGGACAACATTTTTACAATAATCAAGAGGAGGGAAGCGATACTATTACCAAAGTTACCGGAATGTACAAGGACTGGTTCTTGGATTACGCCTCTTATGTAATTCTCGAGCGAGCTGTTCCAGCAATTGAAGATGGTTTTAAACCGGTGCAACGTAGAATCATGCACTCTCTTAAAGAGTTGGATGACGGTCGTTACAATAAAGTAGCAAACGTTGTGGGTCACACCATGCAATACCACCCGCACGGTGATCAGAGTATTGGTGACGCAATGGTGCAAATAGGTCAAAAAGAACTTTTAATTGACTGTCAGGGTAACTGGGGAAATATTTTAACAGGTGATGGCGCCGCAGCTTCCAGATATATTGAAGCACGATTATCTAAATTTGCACTTGAGGTTTTATATTCACCAAAGATTACGGATTGGGGTGTTTCGTATGATGGACGACGCGCTGAGCCAAACAATCTTCCTGTCAAGTTTCCTTTGCTTCTAGTGCAAGGAGCAGAGGGAATTGCTGTTGGACTTTCCATGAAAGTTTTGCCGCATAATTTCAACGAGTTAATTGACTGTTCGATAAAAATACTAAAAGGAAAACCGTTCACGCTGTATCCTGATTTTATGACTCAGGGAATTGCTGATATTTCTAATTACAACGATGGTTTGCGTGGCGGACGTGTTAGAGTTCGTGCGAAAATTGCGCAGTTTGACAAAAATACTTTAGTAATTACCCAAATTCCGTTTTCCACCAACACGACTACGTTGATTGATAGTATTTTAAAAGCTAACGATAAGGGAAAAATCAAAATCAAAAAAATTGAGGACAATACTGCTGCTGAGGTTGAGATTTTAATCCATCTTTTCCCGGGCGTTTCCCCTGATAAAACCATTGACGCTTTATTTGCTTTCACGGCTTGCGAAACTTCGGTAGCGCCTTTGGGCTGCGTAATTGAAGATAATAAACCGCTTTTCATAGGAGTATCAGATATGTTGAGGATTTCTACCAATCGAACAGTGCAACTGCTTAAAAGTGAACTCGAAATTCAATTACGGGAATTAGACGAGCAATGGCATTTTCTTTCACTGGAACGCATCTTTATTGAGAATAAAATTTATCGTGATATTGAGGAAATGACCACACGAGAAACAGTTATAAAAGCGGTGGACGATGGTTTAAAACCGCATATCGGTCATTTAAAAAGAGCAGTAAATGAGGACGATATTTTGCGATTATTGGATATCCGAATCATGCGTATTTCTAAGTTTGACAGCAACAAAGCGCAGGATAAAATAGAATCGCTGGAGGGTGATATTGAGCAGGTAAAACATCATTTAGAGCATTTAATTGAATTTGCTATTGCATATTTTGCTAAATTAAAAGAGAAATATGGCAAAGGTAGAGAGCGTAAAACAGAACTTCGCATTTTTGATGATATTGAAGCTACAAAAGTAGTATTGCGCAACACCAAATTATATGTAAACAGAGAAGAAGGTTTTGTAGGAACAAGTTTAAAGAAAGATGAATATGTAACTGATTGTTCTGATATCGACGATGTCATTGTATTTCTTCGCAGTGGAAAAATGATGATTACTAAAGTAGACGCTAAAACATTTGTAGGTAAGGACATTATTCATATTGCTATTTTTGATAAAGGTGATAAACGCACCATATATAATATGATTTATCGCGATGGAAAATCAGGTCCGTCTTATATAAAACGTTTTAATGTTTCAGGAGTAACTCGTGATAAAGCTTACGATTTAACTAATGAAACTGCTGGATCGCAGGTGCTATATTTTTCTTGTAATCCTAATGGTGAGGCCGAAGTTATTACAATTTTATTGCGCCAAATGGGAACCGTTAAAAAATTAAAATTTGATATTGATTTCGCTAGTTTAACTATCAAAGGACGAAGTACAAAAGGAAATTTGGTTACCAAATATCCTATTAAAAAAATTGAGCTAAAAGAAAAAGGAATTTCAACTTTATTACCTAGAAAAGTTTGGTTTGATGATACGGTTCGTCGTTTAAATGTAGACGGAAGAGGTGAATTACTCGGTGAATTTAGACCAAATGATAAAATTTTGATCATCACACAAAATGGAAAGTTAAAAGTTATCACTCCCGAGCTAGCCACTCATTTTGATCAAGATATGATTGTTTTAGAAAAATGGATTCCTAAAAAACCATTATCTGCAATATATTTTGATGGTGAAAAAGCAAGATATTATATTAAACGTTTTCTAGTTGAAACTGAAAATAAAGAGGAAACCTTTTTTACTGAACATCCTAATTCACAATTAGAAATCGTATCCACAGATTACCGTCCTGTTGCGGAACTAATATTTACAAAAGTAAAAGGAGTTCAAAAAGAAAATATGATTGTAGATATAGAATCTTATATTGCCATAAAAGGAGTCAAAGCGTTAGGAAATCAATTGACAACTGATAAGTTAAAACAAGTAAATCTTCTGGAACCATTATATTATGAAACACCAGTTGAGGTCGCTGTGGCAAAACCAGTGATGGAAGATAATGACAAATCAAATATTCAATTAGACGATGATGGCCAAATAACATTAAGTTTAGATTAGGAACGATTCGTCAGCTATTCAATTGAATTATAAGAAAAATACAAATAGTGCAAATTTTATCTAATTGCATAATGTTTTAATTTTTACGATCGCATTAAATCAATTTTAGTTTTTTACTTTTAAAAAGTAAGCAGCTAAATTTGCATGAAAATGTATAGGTGCTATATGATTAGATATTATATTATATAGCTTTAAAAATTGTAAAATTTTTCAATACATATTCATCATTTTGAAGTAAGAAAAAATATATAGCGTTAAATACAGAAGTAGTTAATAAAGCTTTATTAAAACTTGAAATACGATTATCAATCATTAAGTAAAAATTTCGTAATTTTGCACTCCAATAAAAGGAAAAGGATATGTTAGATAGACTTCAAATAGTAAAACAACGTTTTGATGAGATTTCAGACTTAATTATACAACCAGATGTAATCTCTGATCAAAAACGGTATGTTCTATTAAATCAGGAATATAAAAGTTTAAAAGCTCTTGCTGAAAAACGAGATGAATATGTTGTTTTAATGGCTAATATCGATGAAGCTAATGAAATAATTGCAGACAATAGTGATGCAGATATGACCGAAATGGCCAAAATGCAACTTGATGAAGCGAAAGATAGACTTCCTGATTTAGAAGATGAAATTAAGTTTATGCTGATTCCAAAAGATCTGGAGGATGCAAAAAATGTGATGGTAGAAATACGAGCTGGTACTGGTGGTGATGAAGCTAGTATTTTTGCAGGTGATTTGTTTCGTATGTACACTAAATACTGCGAGAATAGAGGCTGGAGAACTTCAGTTGTAGATATGAATGAAGGAACTTCAGGAGGTTTTAAAGAGGTTATTTTTGAAGTTAGCGGTGAGGATGTTTATGGAACTCTTAAGTTTGAAGCTGGTGTACACCGCGTTCAAAGGGTACCGCAAACCGAAACTCAAGGACGTGTGCATACTTCAGCTGCTACTGTAATGGTACTTCCAGAGGCTGAGGAGTTTGATGTACAAATAGATATGAATGACGTTCGCGTGGATTTCTTTTGTTCATCAGGCCCAGGAGGACAGTCAGTTAATACTACTAAGTCAGCAGTGCGGTTAACTCACATTCCAACAGGTTTAGTGGCGCAATGTCAAGATCAAAAGTCACAACATAAAAATAAAGATAAGGCAATGGGCGTTCTTCGATCTCGTTTATACGAACAAGAATTAGCTAAAAAACAAGAGGCAGATGCTAGTAAGAGAACATCTCAAGTTAGTTCTGGAGATCGTTCTGCTAAAATTAGAACCTATAATTATGCTCAAGGTCGTGTGACAGATCATAGAGTTGGCCTTACCTTATACGATCTTGGTAATATTATGAATGGCGACATTCAAAAAATTGTAGATGAATTGCAATTAGTAAATAATATGGAAAAATTAAAAGAAGCTAGCGAAGTATTTTAATTTTAAACATACCTTCTCACAAAAAGCCAGCTAATTTATGTTTAGCTGGCTTTTTTAGTATAAGTATTTTCGTTGTTTGAGAATGTAATCTTTTTAATAATGACTAATTTAAAGTCATTAATACGTTTAATAATTTGTTCTAATTTATTGAAATTTAAATTTAGAAATGTTTTCCTAATCTTCTAAAGTTTTTAAGGATAAACGTTTCTGTTTTGTGAGAGTTTGTAAATTAAGACGATACTATATTATTATTATTATTATTAAACAAGATAAAGTATCACCTCAATGTCAATTGAGAAGTCTGTCGACTTAAAAGGTAATTAAAGATATTATTTAAATTTGCACATTATGATCCAATGCTGTTAAAATAGAAGCAAATATTTTATAATACCAGCTCTACAAACATTGGAAAATGATCTGATCCAATGTCTTTTAAACGTTCTAATCTATTCAATCGAAATTCTTTAGTAACAAATATATGATCTAATGGCCAACGAATTAGAAAATTTTCTGCATCAAAACTATTGTAAAAGCCTCTCCCAACTCGTACATCAAATAGAATGTCTTCTGTTCCTGTTATTTTATTTACATGTGACCATACTACATCATTAAAATCTCCTGCAACCAATACAGGTAATTTTGCCCTTATAATTTTTTGCCCTAATTTATCAAGTACCTTTTCATTTTGTCCTTTATTATCAGGTAAGTTTTTGAAATGGGTTGGTGGTACAGGATGTATGGCATGAATGATAATTTTCTGATCATTTGGAAGTACTAACGTCATTTCAAATGAAGGCACATTTTTATTTTGCAAATAATTCACATGTAAGTTTTGTAATGGAAATTTGCTAAACAATATCATTCCATACGTGACTTCATTAATGGTTTGTTGTGAATAGGGATACGTACCTTCTAAAACTTTTAATTTTTTATTCCACCATTCATTTACTTCCATAGTCAAAACTAGATCTGGTTTCATTTTTTCAACTAGATCCAGCAATGGTTTAGTTTTTTTATTAGTCATTTTTACATTGCTTAATAATAAACTAAACTTGACATCACTTCCAGTCATGCTCATTGCAGTTGGAACTTTTTTAGATACAAATACCGTATAATTAATTAAATAGGATCCATTTATAATTAAACCGATACACAGCAAAACCGAAAGTAAATAATCATACCATAACCATTTCTTTATCACGATCGCTGCTATGATCAGTAAAATTATAGAAATGATAAAAAATTGAATACGCGGAAAATCAAGGTATTTCAAATAACGGCTGTCAGTATCTCTAAAAATGGACAAAATAGAACCAATCGCCAGTAATACAACTATAACATAAAATAGGGTATAAAATGCATTATATATTTTTTTCATCTTTTTTTTGCTTTTATCCTTTATTGATACCTTCTATACTTTCTTGTTTTTTTAAATTTGCTTGCAATTCAGCAGGAAGGCCATTTACATATTGTAAAGAATAGCCTATTTCATTATCATCGTCATTTGCTATGACACTAATTTTTGAGTTGGTTTCTAATACAACTGCATACACTTTCTTAATTGATTTTAAGCCCTTTTGACGAATTGCAGCATATATTTCGGCTTTTAAAATTCTTTCATTTTTTAAATTTTCCTCAATAAAATCACCTTTAAATAATAGTAAGCTTGGAGTTGCTTTTACTATTTTTCTAAACCATTTCGATTTTTTCACAATTTTAGTAGTAATAAATTGTAGTAGTAGAAGTACTAAAATACTAATACATCCTTCAATTATTGAGATGTCCTTATTTATTATCGAAGTGGCAAAAAGAGAACCCATTGACACCGTTACAATCCAGTCAAAACTGTTGAGTTCAGACGTAGATCTCTTGCCCAATAATCTTATATAACAAACTAGGATAATATAAACAATAACTGCGGATATCATTATACCCAAAATATCATCTATGTTTAATGAAAATACTTTATCCATAATATTTATAGTTGGTTACCATATTTGTGATATCTCTTATAAATAAGTCTAAAAAAAGTAAAACGTATAGTAAGAAATTTAAACCTTGAAAATCTCTTGGCAAATAAATCAGCAGTGCAATAATATATATTTCTACTTTTTACTATTTATATGTTTTAAAAAAATTATTTCACACTCAATTACAATGATGCTATTGTTTATTATAAGATCTATATTAAATTAAATTTTATAGTATTTTGTATCGAGTTATTTTAAATGTATTAACAAGAATAATGAAATTTATGATACTTAATATTTAACAAAAAAATTAATCTTCCAATTCTATATTTTTTAAATCGCAATTAGCGGGTCCATTTATGACAGTACCTTCTACGGTAAATCGTGATCCATGTGCTGGACAATCAAAAGTTTTTTCATCTGCATTCCATTGTAAGATAGCTCCTAGATGTGGACAAATAGCCGTGCAGGTGTGAACGTTATTTTGTTCATCTCGATAAGCAGCAATTTTTTTTATTCCAGTTAATATTATTGCACCTTGCCCTGCTTTTAATTCAGAAACATCCTTCACATTTTCTGTAGTGACCCAATCTATATATTGAGAAGCCATATTTGCTACTTCTTGCAAGTATTCAGGAGTTGCTTTTACTGTCACACGTGCTGGCGAGTATAATTCTGCCATTGAATTATCTTTTCCATTAATTAAATCTGTTAATAATATTCCAGCTATTGTTCCATAAGTAATACCGTTACCTGAATGGCCTGTAATAATATAAATATTTTCATCTCCACTATTTTTTCCTATATATCCAAGTGAGTCAACTGGTTCCATTACTTGACCTGACCATTGATGTACAATATCGCCCATTGTAGGAAACCTTTTTTTAGTCCACTCAATAAGTTTAGCGTATCGATCTTCTTCAGCAATATTTTCTTTATCGGCTTGACCCACTTTGTGATCTTCACCTCCCGAAATTAATAAATCATAATCGGCGTTGTATTCCTCAATTCTTACATAATGATAAGGTGCACTTACCCATTTTGAATCTTGATCTCCCGTATCCCACCATAAAGCGTATGGAAGTGTTCTTTTTGGAATTTTTGCCGCAATAACATACGTTCGATATGCCCATTGCTTCGTATGCATGCTTACAAAATCGTTAATTGGAGTATTGGTAGCCACCACAATATGATTAGCTTTAATATAATATCCATTAGATTTCGCTCCATTTTTAGTAATGTCGGTTGCCTTAGTTTGAGTATAAATAGTACCCCCCATTTCAATAATAGCGGTTGTAAGACCTTCTAAGTATTTTAAAATATGGATTTGAGCTTGGTCTGGAAATTTAATACAGCGTTTACCTTCTTCACCATAAAGAGATGGAACTTGCTCAAGCATTTGAGTCATGAGTCCTGCGTCTATAGTTGCTTTATATTCTTTATTAAGTGTGTTTTTGGTATCACTTTTACTCAAAAATAAATAGCCAGGAACTCGCTTAAAACTACAATCCATATTTTCGATTTTCACCGTGTTTTCTATAAATTGAATAGCACCTTGATGACTGTATCCTGCAAGTTTAGCATTTTTTTTTCCAAATAATTTTTCGAGTTCGTAATATCGCGCATCAAGTGCACAGGTTAAATGAGCAGTAGTTCTACCACTTTCACCACTACCAATATAACCATCTTCGACTAACACGACCTTTTGACCTGATTTCAATAAACAATATGCCGTGGTAAGTCCCGCAATACCGCCACCTACTACAAGATTGTCTGTATCGATATCTTGATTTAATTTTTCAAACATGAGTGGATTAGTAGTTTTGGTCCACAATGAATAATTAAAACCTGAAGAAATATTACTGTCGAAGGGTTGGGTAGCTGAAGCGTTCATAATAAGTTCTTTAGCATTTTAAATAAAAATTTTAAATAACAATTTTTACAAAGTTCATTATATTAATTAAAAGTCTTATTATATAATTAAGAAAGATTCTTTCAATTTTTCTGTAAAAATTAGTGTTAAAAAACTATTTAAAATTTCTGATTTATTAGGAATTAAATTAATACTTTGCTTTTTTATAATTGTATTTTTAAAATTTTAGTATTACAAAAAGAGCTAATACACTATATCCCCATTTTGTAGTAATACATTATATATGAGATTTGTTTATAAAGTTGTTCCATCATTAAAATGTTATGAATATTTGTAAGGCGCTACTTTTTAATGGGCGGATTCAAGTCATAAATGCAACTTTTTGCTGATTTATCAATTTATGTAAATATACTTGGTTTGGTGTTTTAAAACCAAATCTTTTTCTCGGT
>NZ_JAXCIA010000031.1:0-36497 GCF_035985025.1 Flavobacterium sp. PL11 | reverse complement strand
CAAAGAAACAATATTTAATAATTTGATAGTCAGAATGGTCAAGTCAGAAAAAATATATCAATCTAAAATTATATGTTCGTAACTACTGACCTCAAAACATCAATAACTTGAGTATGATGTTGAACGTCTATCTTTTTTAAAATCCATGGAGATTTAACCCCTAGCAAAACTCCTAATCCATCTAATTCCATACCCCAAAATTAGCTAAGTTTTTAATATTCCACTAATTTAAGCGAAGAACCTATAATTTTTTAGAAGTAGTGAAAATTTACTCTTAAAATATTCGTTATTTGTAGTAAAAAATACATTATGTTACTTCCTTTTTTTCATGTAGAAAATTTAGAATGCGGCACGGATGAAGCGGGTCGTGGCTGCCTCGCAGGACCAGTCACAGCAGCAGCAATACTACTTCCTGTCAATTTTAGAAATGAAATTTTGACAGACAGTAAGCAGTTAAATGAAGCAACACGATTCAAGCTGAGACCCATAATCGAAGAGCAAGCTATTGCGTTTTGGTTAACCCATATAGATGCTTCAGAAATTGATTCGATAAACATTTTAAATGCTTCAATAAAAGCAATGCAGCAATGTATAGTAAGATTAAATCCTAAGCCGAAATATATTATTGTTGATGGAAATACTTCGATAAACCATATTCCTTTAATTTGTCCAACGACTGGTAATGTTTTAAATAAAGCAAAGAAATTTTCTATCAACCAAGACAATTTTTTTAATGGCATTCCTTATAGCTGCATTGTAAAAGGAGATTCGAAATATATGAGTATTGCCGCAGCTTCTATTTTAGCAAAAACGTATCGTGATGACTATATGAATACTATTCACGAGGAATTCCCTATGTATAACTGGAAAAAAAATAAAGGTTATCCCACTAAAGAACATCGTGAAGCCATAAAAAAATATGGAGTTACTAAATATCACCGTATGAGTTTTAAATTGCTACCGGAACAGTTGAAATTGGAAATTTAATCTTATTCACTCTTGCATTTTAGAGCCTTTATAGAGGAAAGAGAACAATATAAAAAAGATCGACAATGAATGCATCGAAGTATAATCAAGTATAAATTAATTCTTCAAAGCAAAAATAGAGTACAAAATGAGATTCGTGATTTCTTAGCGGGCTTTGTAATTAAGATATAATCTCGGCTTCAAATAAATTTTTAAAGTGCTGAAGGATTTTCGATTTCACTTCCTCTTCATCTACTTTTTCAACACCTAATTCTACTTGTAAAGAAGTCACTGCTTTTCCGCGAATACCACAAGGTATGATATTGTCAAAATAACCCAAATCAGCATTGACATTTAATGCAAAGCCATGCATGGTAACCCAGCGGGAAGCACGCACGCCCATGGCACAAATTTTTCTCGCAAACGGTGTTCCTGCACCCAACCAAACTCCCGTTTCGCCAACGCTTCTGCCAGAAATGATTCCGTATTCAGCGAGTGTTAGGATAATTACTTCTTCTAGCAATCGTAAGTATTTATGAATATCAGTGAAGAAATTTTCTAAATCAAGAATGGGGTATCCTACAATTTGTCCTGGTCCATGATAGGTAATATCTCCACCACGATTGATTTTATAAAAAGTAGCACCTTTAGCTTCTAATTGTTCTTCTGACAGCAATAAATTACTTAAATCACCGCTTTTTCCTAATGTATAAACGTGGGGATGTTGTACAAAAAGGAAATAATTAGGTGTTGGCAGATTTAATTCCTCTCTCCTATTCCTAATTTTTAGATCAACAATTTCTTTAAACAATTCTTCTTGGTATTCCCAAGTTGTCTTGTAGTCTTTATTGCCTAAATCTTGAAGTTGGATGGTTTTGTTCATTTTTTTATGAGGCGCGAAGGTTTTGAGCGCAAAGGTACAAAGTTTTCGAGAATCAATAATGAAGTTGAATTTAATTAAACTTTAATCAAGTTAAGTGCATCTATAATTTTCATTATTCGTTTAAAAACGCCAGTAATTTGCAGAATGGATCCGAATATTTCACAATAATACCTTTAAAAGCATAATTATATCCTGAAAGATTTCTTCTTTAGAATAATTTTGAGCTGTCAATTGCAATTAAGTAATCAGAAGAAAATAATGTCGTTATTTTTTTCCATATAAACCATGTAAGTTTTCAATATGATGTTTTCTAAGTTTTGAATTTTATAAGGTTAAAGGATGGTTGATTAGTGCCAAATTAAGAACATATAAGCAATTAAACTACAACAGCTAACTACGACAATAATTTGTTTCCATAACTTAACTTTGTTCGTTGCTATGTTTGACAATTTCTATTTTTCTAGTTCTGTCTTGGCTTAATGAAGGGTTTTTGGAACTTTAGAACTTTTTTGAAAATAACATTAAAAACAGTAAAGTCTGTTTTATTTACTTGGTAACCTAAAGTATTTATTGTTAACCAAATATAGATGGTTTGCACTATTTCTAATTGTGTTTTGAAAAAGAAAAAGGACTAGCATAGCCCCGATAGCAGCGGCATCCTTTTTATAAGCTTCCAGCCTTTTGAAGGCTGGAAGCTTATAAAAAGATAGAGCGAATAGCGGGACAACTCGTCTTAAGAAAAACAAATATTCTGCTTCAAAAAATCTAAAATCCTTTGCCCCTTTGTTACATTGTAACTTTGCAACTTAAATAGTATCTTTGCGCTCTTAAAAACAGCACAAAATGGCCTTATCAGAACAAGAAATTATCCGAAGAGAAAAACTTCAATCTTTACGCAACTTAGGAATCAATCCTTATCCTGCCAATCTTTTTCCTGTAAATCACTCTTCGAAACAGATAAAAGAACAGTTTGAAGATGGTAAAAAGGTGATTGTTGCTGGGCGATTGATGAGTGTTCGTGACCAAGGAAAAGCTTGTTTTGCTGAACTTCAAGATAGTGAAGGACGAATTCAATTATATTTGAACCGCGATGTTTTATGTCCTGGTGATGATAAAACGATGTACAATCAGGTATTTAAAAAATTAACTGATTTAGGTGATTTTATAGGAATTGAAGGGGAATTATTTACCACTATGGTTGGCGCTCAGTGTATTCGCGTTGATGTATTTACTTTTTTGAGTAAAACCTTGCGTCCATTACCATTGCCAAAAGTAGATGAAGATGGAAAAGTGCACGATGCATTCAACGATGCGGAACTGCGTTACAGAATGCGTTATGTGGATTTAACAGTAAATGAGCATGTAAAACAAACGTTTATTAAGCGTACCAAATTGTTTAACGCCATGCGTACTTTTTTTAATGACGCCGGTTATCTTGAAGTAGAAACTCCAGTTTTGCAACCTATTGCGGGTGGAGCAGCTGCGCGACCGTTTACTACGCATCACAACTCGCTTGACATTCCGTTGTATATGCGTATTGCCAACGAATTGTATTTAAAAAGATTGATTGTGGGTGGTTTTGACGGCGTTTATGAGTTTTCTAAAAATTTCCGAAATGAGGGAATGGATCGAACGCACAATCCTGAATTTACTGCTATGGAAATATATGTAGCTTACAAAGACTACAACTGGATGATGGAATTTGCAGAAGAACTGCTGGAATATTGTGCAATTGCGGTAAATGGAACTTCGGATGTTACTTTTGGTGAACACCAAATTAGCTTCAAAGCACCTTACGCTCGGGTTACTATGACGGATTCTATCAAGCATTTTACTGGTTTTGACATTTCTGGAAAGAGTGAAACGGAACTTTTTGATGCTGCAAGAGGCATGGGAATCGATGTTGATACAACTATGGGTAAAGGTAAATTGATTGATGAGATTTTTGGTGCTAAATGCGAAGGGAATTATATTCAGCCCACTTTTATTACTGATTATCCAAAGGAAATGTCGCCATTGTGCAAAGAGCACCGCGATAATCCCGAATTGACAGAACGTTTCGAATTAATGGTTTGTGGAAAAGAAGTGGCAAACGCCTATTCTGAACTAAATGACCCAATTGATCAAAGAGCGCGTTTTGAAGACCAAATGCGACTGGCTGAAAAAGGAGATGATGAAGCCACTGGAATTATAGATGAGGATTTCTTAAGAGCATTAGAATACGGAATGCCGCCAACATCAGGAATGGGAATAGGAATGGATCGTTTGATTATGTATTTAACAAATAATGCTTCGATTCAGGAAGTACTGTTGTTTCCACAAATGAGACCAGAGAAAAAACAAGTGCAACTAGAGGAAGACGAGAAATTAATTGTTTCCATTTTGCAAGCTAATTCTAATGTTATGGAATTTGGAGTACTAAAAACCAAATCAGAATTAAGCGGGAAAAAATGGGACAAAGCCATGAAAAACTTATCAGCTCTTGGTTTGACTGAGGTTGTGGTTGAAGGTGATGTAAAGGCTTGTAGACTGAAAGCTTAAGTTTGCTAAAATGATTAAATACAAAAGGAGTCTCAGTTGAGACTCCTTTTTTGTAATGGACAATTGCTTATTTTTGATGTAATTTAGATGATACTGCCTTTGAAAAATTTTACTATTATGTTAATTTGATTTAACATAAATAATTTTAAATTTAAAATCTAATTTATAATTTGATAAAACCCTAGACGTTTTTCGAAAACAACTTAAGAGTTTATTAAATGCTATCTGTTATAGTACATCTGTTAACGATGCTACTTTTAATAGTAAACCCAGAAACAGATATATTGTAAAGCATAATTAAGTATTACGCTAAGATTAAGTTATACTCGAGTTGATAATACCAGCAGGTCGATTGCCTCGAGACAAAACAATTTTAAACCATATTTCTAATCAATAATATACTAAAATATTAAAATCACTGGCTTATAGCGTATGATTATTGAATTCATAAATAGAAATCTTTGCAAGATGCAAATTTAAAATAGATAGTTTACCTAAATATTTCTGAGCTAACATAATTTATGTGCAAGTCCTCTATTTAGAAAAATAACAAATCTTGTTACGACAATTGCATTACTGGAATTTCAATTTTATTTAATTCTAATCTATAAAAATCAAACTGCTGTAAAATTTCATTTTTTGATGTTTTGAAAAAGGAAATATCTGAAAGTAAATTTTCATAATATCCAATTCCCGTTAACAAATTATTTCTAAACGCATTCCATTTCTTAATTTGTCCTGCTGTAATTTCATCAGTTATGCATTCAATATCATTTCTCAAATAATCTAAATACATTTTTAATTCTTTGACAAATAAATTAGGTCGCTCTTCAACTCGTAATATAGAGGTTTGTCCATAAATGTGTTTAATCATGGTTGAAAGTGAAACTTCTTGATCAAAATAAGCCATGTTAGGTCCAGGGCAAATAATTACACCTTGTGCTTGACCTTTTACTTTTATATCATTTTCTAGATAAGAAGCGTTAGCTAAACCTACACAAAGACACGCTTTTTCAGTAATACTGTTTTTTTTCTTTTCAAAAATTGCTACAGATAAAGAATTCTTTTGTAATTCTAATTCCTGCAGCTTCAAATCTTGATATTTTTTTGAAGATGTGCATATTCCTTTGGCATCATATTCTTTACTTAATGCTAAAAATCGTTTGGGACAGGAACTACCTGCTTTGTTATCATTAATTCTTTTCTGCTTTAACACCTCATTTGTAGTTCCTCTTAAGGTATTAAACGGAATTCCTAAAGGTGAAATGTGACTTAAATACAAATCTTCTTCTTTGGCTCCAGCTAATAAATTTCTAGTATGCTTATCCACCGAAGTTGCTTCTGGCACTAATAAAAACGGAGAACCCCAGCCCACAGAATCTACATTATAATGATTTAAAAGAAAATCATGCTCCTCAGCTGTTCCTACACCACCTTGCACCGTAATTTTTAAATCTAAAGGCTGGCTTGGAATTGGCATTTCTTTTTGTCCCAAAGCTCTAACCATCAACCCATGTGCTGATTGAATTAATTGCTCTTTTTTATCTTTGAACTCTTGTAAAATAGGACCTAACAAAAAACCCTCAGTTGCAAAAGCATGTCCACCACAATTAAGACCTGATTCGATTCTATATTCAGAAACCCATAATCCTTTTTTGGCAAGAAAGTTTCCTTGAATCATTGCCGATCGAAAATCACTGACTTTAAGAGTAATTTTCTTTTTCAATATGTTAGTTTTATCAGGGAAAAATGCAGGAAAATTTTCAAAGTAACTGTATAATCGTGGATTCATACCCGCAGACAAAACAACTGATGATTCCAAAGTGCTGTTTGCAAAACCCCGTAACGCCGCATGTGCATCATTAAAAGCGATTGGTAATTGCTCCTCCTTTATAAAATTATCTTTATCTAGTTTTGTCATAATGTTCACATCTATATCGCCAGCGTATAAATGTTCCTCTAAATAATTTTTTATAGTATTTTTAACGGCACAACCATCTTCTAATAAATTCTGCAATCCTGCTTTTATACCTGATGTATTAGGCAACATGGCAATATAATTTTGTAATGCTATCTTACTATCTGATAATTCTGTTTTGAAGTTATCAAATTTATCTTTAACTATTTTATCTACTAAATTTAAGTAGGAAGTAATTCTTTCTGCGCGATAGTCATGTATTTTTTGGGTGATTTCTTGATAAGGAATGTTAAATTTCTCACTGTAAAAAGCATTCATTTTTTCGATAAGTTCATCATCCATAATTGAAATCACAGATGATATTCCGTATTTTGCCACGCGTATTGGACTATCAATGGTGTAGGCAAGTCCCATCACGGGAATGTGGAATGTATGAATTGGTTTTATTGCTGTCATCTAAAATAGTTTATTAAATAAAGTACAAAATTGGAGAAACTTATTTAAACAAAAACTGATAAATGTCATAAAGTATTGGAGTTTATAGAAATACCTTAGCCTATCAAAATCAAAAAATGATTAGCTTACATCACAAATGAAAATAAACCTACAGTTCTGGTTGAAATTTTCTTTACTGAATCTTTGCCTTGTTGCCGTTATTGGGCTACTGATGCGCTCTAAGATTAGTTTTGGATTTACATACTTTGATTTTACCTATCTCCTACATTCACATTCTCATTTTGCTTTCTCTGGATGGATCACTCATACGATAATGACTTTAATGATATTCTTACTTGAAGGAAAGGTCTCTCACTCCCGCTTAAGAATTTATAAAACGGTACTTATTGCGAATCTAATTTGCTCCTACGGAATGCTTATTTTCTTTATATTGCAAGGATATGCGATGATTTCCATATTTTTTTCAACTGGTTCCATTCTTGTATCTTATGCTTTTGGATTTTATTTTATTAAGGATTTAAAAAAATTAGATTCAAATTTAATAGCTATAAATTGGTTCAAAGCTGCACTTTTATTTAATATTATTTCATCGATTGGCACGTTTTACCTCGCTTTTATGATGGCAACTAAAAGTATTAATGAAGATTTAAAATTAGCATCGATATACTACTTTCTACATTTTCAGTACAATGGTTGGTTTTTCTTTGGTTGTGTGGGATTGCTATTTTCATATTTAAATATAAAAAAAACAGCTAATTCATTTTATAATCTATCATTTAAGCTTTTTACATTTATATGTTTTCCCGCTTACATTTTGTCTTTATTGTGGTTAAAAATTCCAGATTGGGTTTATATTTTGGCAATTATTGGCGCTGTTATTCAAGTTTTGGTTTGGTTTAAATTGTTGTCCATTGTTATAAAAGCGCACAAACCTATTTTTAAAAACACAGATTTGTTGCTGCGTTCAATTCTGATATTTGTTTGTTTAGCGTTATGCTTAAAATTTTTGCTTCAACTTGGTTCTACCATTCCATATCTTAGCCAAATCGCGTCTTCTTTTAGACCTATTATTATTGCTTATTTACATTTAGTTCTCCTTGCAATCATCTCATTGTTTTTGCTTTTTTATATTTTTGCCAATCATTTTATTATTTTGACTAAAAAAATAAAAGTTGGTTTACTTATTTTTGTAATTGGAGTGTTTCTAAACGAGTTGGTTTTATCGCTTCAAGGATTACTCCCATTCGGTTTTCCTTCAGTTCCTTATGTTAATATGCTTTTATTTGGAGCAGCAATTATACTATTATTTGGTATTTCCATTACTACATATTTCGCTGTTAAAGAATAAGTTTCTCTCTAAATTATTTTTGAGTCCATTTGATAATTTTTAACTAATCGTTTTTTACTGATAAATGTAAATAACGTTCTAATTAAAAAGAATTCGGATTCGCTATTTTTACTTCTTTTTCGTAAATAATTAAATTCACTACAATATAAAATTGCTATTTTAAAAATACAATTGCCTAGCCACGAAATTATTCAAACATTTGAAGCTTTTTTTAAAATGAATTTTGACTAAAGAACTGTATTAAAATAATTTGTAAGAAGGTTAGTTTTCGGTAATAAGCGGAGGTTCATATAATTACTTAAATAAACTGCAACTATTAAAGTGAGCTAGTATAAGAATTACAACAATTTCAACTTTTAAAATCAGTATTGTTTGAGTTTTAATAGATTTCATTCACTACTTACATTATATCTAAGGCTTAGAAATAATTTATTACAAATAAATAGCGAGATACAAAAAACCGGGAAAATTAATGTTCGACACTCTATTTATTGCCGTTTGTCTATGTATTTATTTGTTTGTCTATATCTCGTCTATTTTTTATAATAATATATAGGAGTATTTTTGCCAATATCAATTATCGAATTTCAATATTAAATTAGGATTTTAAAGCGCGTTAGTCGTCTATTATAATTTTTTTAACAAGAAAGTTCTGATTTTGCTAAATTCTAATTTTAAGGAATTTGTCGATAACGTTATTTTTTAGACAAATTAAATATTATTTCTTAATTAATAATTTGTTTATCTATTTTGGTTTTTGTTAATAATTAGCAATTTTAAATTCATATTAATTACAAATTGCTTATAAATGAAAAGAAAACAACAACACTTGTGTTTTAAACATATTTTTCTGATAATATATTTAAAAAAAATAGAAAATTACAATATTTTTATTAATAAATTTTTTTACTTTTGAAGAAATACCCTCATATAAATTACTTAATTTTTAAGAAAATAAAAATAAAACAATTCGGAGAATTATTTATTTTTAACAGCATGCCAAAATAAAATTGGAATTTTTTGACTTTGAAATAAGTTATCATTTAAACACTTAAAACATTAATACCAAACTAAAAATGATTAAATATAAATACTTTTTGATTTTGTGCTTACTTTTATTTTCACATTTTTCTATTTCACAAACTCGCAAATCGAAAGCTTCTGATAAAAAGACTCTTGTACAAGATGCCACTTTAACAGGACATGTTTATCGCGACACTAATGGAAATGGCAAGCAAGATTCAAGCGAGCCTAACTTAAATAATGTTGATATCCTGTTAAATCAGAGCGATGGTACTTTTCAAATTGTCACAACAAATTCATCAGGAAATTGGTCTGCATCAACACCTGCTGGCAGTACAATTGTAACTATAGATCAAAATGATTTACCACCATTATCAGGCAGAATTCAAACTGAAGGCAAAGATCCTAATACAATAACAGCTATCTCTAAACAAACTATTTTTGCAGGTAATGATGGTTTCTTTTATGTTGGTAAAGTTTCTGGCCGAATTTATAATGATAAAAACGCAAATGGGCAACAAAACACCCCATTAGAACCTGGAATAGCTAATGTCCCAATAAAAGTCACTGACTTTTATGGAAATACCTACAACGTTGTTACTAATGTTTCAGGAGACTGGTCTGTTGTAGTAGGAGTAGGTCTGGCGATGGTAGAGGTCAATATAACTGGTCCTGAGTTTCCTAAAGCTACTACTGTACAAATTCAAGGAGTGAACCCTACTAATATTACTGTAATGTTGGATCAAACGTCGGCTACAGTTCCTTCTGGGTTTTATGTTCAGGTAGATAGCGATGGCGACGGTATTTATGATCAAATTGAAGTTAATAATGGTACTGACCCTAATAATTCTTGCGATCCAAAAAATGCACCTGGATACAAAGGATATATCGCTACTAACATGTCATGGCAGAAGTCTGATTGTGACGGGGATGGAATTACTAATGGACAGGAGCTGATTAATAAAACAGACCCTTATGATCCTTGCTCTCCTATGCAAGAACCACGATATAGTGGTTATGACCGAACTAATGCCATTTGGCTCACATCTGACTGCGATGGAGACGGTCTTACAAATGGACAAGAAATTATAATTGGCACTAACCCTTTTATGGCTGACACAGATGGAGATGGCCTTAATGACAAAGCAGAAGTTACCAATAAGTTTAATCCCTTAGATTCTTGTAGTCCAACACAGGTCGCAGGATATAAAGCTTACGATTCATCAAATGCCATGTGGAAAATTTCGGATTGCGATGGAGATGGAATTACAAATGGTAATGAGATCGTAAACAATACTGATCCTTATAATCCTTGTTCGCCCCAACCTTTAGCTACCAATAAAAGTTATAACGGTACAAATCAAATTTGGCTGACAGCTGACTGCGATGGAGACGGCCTTACGAATGGACAAGAAATTATAATCGGCACTAATCCTTTTGTGGCTGACACAGATGGAGATGGTCTTAATGACAAAATAGAAGTTACCAATACGTTTAATCCATTAGATTCTTGTAGTCCGACACAAGTCGCAGGATATAAAGCTTACGATTCATCAAATGCCATGTGGAAAATTTCGGATTGCGATGGAGATGGAATTACAAATGGTAATGAGATCGTAAACAATACCGATCCTTATAATCCTTGTTCGCCGTTACCCTCAACGAACAATACAAGCTATGATAGTACAAATCAAATTTGGCTAACATCTGACTGCGATGGAGACGGTCTTACAAATGGACAAGAAATTAAAATCGGTACTAATCCTTTTATAGCTGACACAGATGGCGATGGCATAAGTGATGGAACAGAAAACAAGAACGGTACAAGTCCTACTAACGCCTGCGACCCTGCAAATGTACCAGGATATAAAGGATACAATACCAATAACTTATCATGGAAAAATTCTGATTGTGATGGTGATGGAATACCTAATGGTATTGAAGTTATAAATAACACAGATCCATATGATCCCTGTAGCCCAAAACAAATAGCAGGTTATACCGGATATGATATTTCAAATATGATTTGGCAAAAAGCCGATTGCGATGATGATGGAGTAAATAATTATGATGAGTATGTTAATGGAACAGATCCTTACGATTCTAATGACAACGGTATAATTATTTACAATGGAATTTCTCCAAATGCCGATGGGAAAAATGATTATTTCGTCATTGTAGGAATTAACAATTTACTAAACAATCAGTTATCAATATTTAATAGATGGGGAGTGGAAGTATTTAACGCAGTAAATTACCAAAACGATTTTGACGGAAAAAGTAGAGGAAGAATTACTGTACAAAAAAATGAAAACTTACCAAGTGGTACCTACTACTATAAGTTAGATTTTACCAAAACAGGCGGCCAACAAAAACAAATTTCAGGGTATTTATATATCAACTAAAGTTAATAAAAACATGAGAATTTTAAATTCAAAGGAAATTATACTATTATTTTTCATTACATTTCTAAAAGGAAATGTAATGCTTGCCCAACAAATGCCTCAGTACACGAATTATATGTATAATCCTAGTGCAATAAATCCTGCTTTTGCAGGCCATAGAGACAAATTAAGCGCTACTATTATCCATAGGTCACAATGGCTGGGATTTGAAGGCGCTCCTGTTACAGACGCTTTTTCGGTAAATTCGCCATTTAACAACGGAAAAATAGGTTTAGGCATAAATATAACGAGTGATGCGACAGCATTAACAAATAATACTTCAATTAACGGAGACTTTTCATATACAATCTTTGGTCAGAAATCAAATTTAACATTTGGAGCGAAGGTTGGATTACAGCGATACAGTTTAGATAAAAATAAATTAAAATTGGAAGATCAAACTGATCCTGATTTTCTAAGTTTTAAAGATGCAACATCGCCGCAAATTGGGTTTGGATTAATGTATAACACATCAAATTTAACTTTGGGGATTAGCGTACCAAATGTCTTGGAGAAAGAATATTCACAGTCACTTGAAAATATATATATTAACTCTGAACGACGAAATTATTATTTGTCAGCAGCATATAATTTCAATATTTCGCCGAATACACTTTTAAAAACTACGGCACTATCAAAACTAGTTATAGGAGCTCCACTACAACTGGATTTTTCAGCTAATTTTTTACTTTATCAAAAATTAACTATAGGATTAGGCTATAGACCGGATGCTGCAGTTAGCGGATTACTAGGATATCAACTTTCAGATTCGTTTATGATAGGTTGCGCTTATGATTACGATACTACAGATTTTACAAATGTCAATTCAGGTAGTGCCGAATTTATTGTGCGTTATGAAATCAATTTAAAACCAACCAGTTTAAGGATTTTAAATCCAAGAATATTTTAATTCATAAAAAGAGAGAAAATGAGAGGATTAAGTATATTAATTATGATTTTTATTTTGACAATCAATAAGTCGTATTGTCAAACTGAGAGAGCCATAAAAGAAGCCGATAAAAAGTTTGCAAATTTTGCTTTTGTTGATGCGCGTGAGGTATATCTTGAAGTTGTAAAATCAGGATATAAGTCAGAGAACATTTATAAAAAACTTGGTGATTCATATTACTTTAATAATGATCTCTTGAATGCCCTTCCGTGGTTTGAAAATTTATATAATTTTCAAAAAAAAATAGAGCCAGAATATCTTTTTAGATATGCTATGGCTTTGAAAAGTAACAAAAGGTACGAAGCAGCCGAAAAAATCCTTCAAGAATATTATCTAGCCACGGACCCTAATTTTAATAATGATAAAAGAAATGATCTAAAGAATATTAATGATATAATAGCACTTAATAAAAACAAATTTAGTATTGAGAAAATAGCTATTAATTCAGTAAATTCTGACTATTCTCCATCATACTATGGATCTAGCCTTGTCTTTTCATCGAATAGAAAAGATAAAAGTAAATCCAGCCAAAAAATTCACAAATGGAATAACGAACCATTTTCTGATTTATATATGGTTCTCATAAAAAAAGACAATATTTTAGATTCAAAAGTTGAAAGATTTAGTGAAGAAATAAATTCATTATATCATGAATCTTCAGCTACTTTTACTAATGATGCAAACACGATTTATTTTACTAGAAATAATTTTAATAATAATAAATATAAGGTTAATTCAAATGGAGTGAATTTGTTAAAGATATTTGTATCTACTAAAAATAAAGAGGGAAAATGGAGAATTCCTGTTGAACTTCCTTTTAACAGCAACGAATATTCTTGTGCGCACCCTGCATTAAGTCCTGATGAGAAAAAATTATACTTTTCTTCAGATATGCCTGGAACTATTGGAATGTCGGATATTTTTGTAGTAGATATTAATGGGGATGGATCTTATGGCATACCCAGAAATCTAGGTAATAAAATAAATACAGCTGCACGTGAATCCTATCCTTTTATATCAAAGAAAAATCAATTATTTTTTTCATCAGATGGTCATAATGGTTTGGGAGGATTTGACTTATTTGTAACTGAACTTAAAAATGATGAAGTTGTCAATGAAATTATTAATTTAGGATCACCTATAAACAGTACTACTGATGACATTTCTCTGATCTTAGACACAGATGATAATACAGGATTCTTTTCCTCTAACAGAAAAGATGCCTTTGGCTCCGATGATATTTACAGTTTTAAATTATCTTCTGCTTTAGTTTCCTCATGCAAGCAATATCTTTCTGGTGTAGTAGTTGATAAAAATTCTAAGAATAGATTAAATAATGTTACAGTACAACTCTTTGAAGATAATTTACAGCTTGTAAAAACTATAACTACAAATGAAAAAGGAGAGTATGCATTTGATTTAGATTGTAATAAACAATATAACATTAGATTTTCATATCAAGACTTTCAAACATCTGAAAAAACAATTAACGCTGATTCACAATTTGAAAAAAAAATAAAGTATGATGTAGCACTTCAAAAAGGAAAACTTTTGGGAAGAGAAAGTATTACTTATGGAGATGACTTATCCAAATATTTAGAATTAGATCCTATTTACTTTGATTTTGATAAAACAAATATAAGACCTGATGCTGCAGTCGAATTACAAAAAGTAATATCATTCCTTAAGATCAATAAAACGATCAAAGTAGATATTAGATCGCACACTGATAGCCAAGGAGAAAGAGCTTATAATTTAAAATTATCAGGACAAAGAGCACTTTCTACTTTAAACTATTTTATCAAAAATGGAATTGAAAGATCAAGATTAAAAGCAAGAGGATACGGAGACACCCAGCTAGTAAATGATTGTGTTTATGGTACAGTGTGCTCCGAAGAAGATCACCAGTTAAATAGAAGATCAGAATTTATCGTGGTCAGTGATAATGAAGATGCTTCATTTGAAAACGCTAGTATTATAAATAATGTTTCAGAAAATAGAAATAAAGCAACTAATTCAGTTATGAAAAATGATAATGTAATTTCATTATCTAATTCGCTAATAAGTAGTAACGAATATTATGACTTTACGGGATCAAATTTAATTTATTCTGTACAAGTGGGAGCTTTAATAAAGCCAGATAACGCTTCTTTTAATAATATTAAAGTTCCAATTTTTAATTACAAATATCAAGATGGATTTACTCGTTTTTTCTCGGGTACATTTATAAATGTTAAAGACGCTCAGGACTATAAAACAACGCTAACAAAAAAGGGAATAACAAATTTATTTGTTGTGAAATTAAAAGGAAATCAAATCTTACCGCTGTAATTGACTAATCCATAATTTATAAAACCATAAATCTTGCTTATCAATTACTTTAACTTATATCCTGAATTATAGAAATAATTACTATTTAATTTGAATCTTGTGATGCGAAAATATAATATAATAATTATCCGTAAGGATAATTTATACAAACGTAGGCCGAATAACTATGTACTTTCATTTTAATCCTTATTAAATGAAATAGTGCTAAGTTCTTATCAATCTTATCTGGCAACAAGACATAGATTTAAAAAAATATAATAGAGAATATGCTTAGAGGTACGTTTTATTTATTATGAAGATTATAGTCCTCTATTTATAAGGTACTTACATTAATATGTCGTATTTAAAAAACGAACATCTAGTAACTTACTACTGCTAAATCAACGGACTTATTAATTTTACTTTTCATAACTCAGCGTATTTTGTATTAAAGTTAAACAAGTAACTAAAAATGTAAATAAGTTTATTTTCAAATATCTCAGTTAAAATTGATACATATAATACGTCACAATTATAAAAAATATAACTGGTGTCTAAAAATATTAAGTAACAGTAATTGTATAATGTCGTATTTTTAAATATAACAAAAAGAATTTAACAAGCTGAATTTTAGTTGTTTTTCCTAATATTGATGCTTTTGACTTTACGACTTTTAAACTTTCGACTTACTTATATGGTGATTATTTTTCTTTAAAAACAAAAAAACCCGCTACGTGCGGGTTTTTTACTATCTATCTCATTGTTTTAATTATTGTGCAAATTCTAACTTTTTTAGCTTATTCCAACCACCACGTGTAAAATCAGGGATCTCAACCGGCGCTGAACTGTTATCAAGAGAAATTTCAGTTAATGGGGCAAGGCAAGACCATTCCGCTAAATCATAGACATCCATGTCTAACGGAAGACCTTTTTGTAAGCAATAGATCAAACGATAATCCATGATAAAGTCCATACCGCCATGACCACCTACTTTCTTAGCTTGTTCTTCTATATCTTTAACAATAGGATGCTTGTATTTTTCCATTAGCGCTTTTTTCACTTCTTCAGGAACAAAACTGTGTGCATTTAAATTCTCATGATTGGGAGTTACATCAGTGCCAATAGTTTTTGAATCTAATGCATATCCTTCTTTTGGATACTTATTAGCAAATCCTTTAGTACCGCTCAATTGATACATACGACTATAGGGACGAGGTGAAGTTACATCATGTTGAATTTGAATTGTTTTTCCTTTTTCAGTACGAATCATAGTCATGGTATGATCTCCGTTTCTAAAATCTTTTACATCTTCACCCGTTTTCTCTTTGATATAAGCTGGATTCCCAACTGCTTTAGTATCCATAGAAACTAGATAATTCATTTTATCACCACGGTGAATATTCAGTGCTTGAGCAGCTGGCCCCATTCCATGGGTAGCATAAATGTCACCACGATGTTTTTTGTTGTAGTCCATTCTCCAGTTATTCCAGTAAGCACCCCAAAAAGGTTGTAAGCCGTGAATATAAGCTCCCTCAGCATGCATAATCTCGCCAAACAAACCTTGTTGAGCCATATTTAATGTAGTCAATTCAAAGAAATCATAAACACAATTCTCAAGCATCATACAATGCTTACGTGTTTTCTCAGAAGTATTGATGAGATCCCAAATTTCGTTCATGGTCATAGCACCCGGCACTTCAATGGCAACATTTTTACCGTCCTTCATTGCTTGCACACCCATTTTTGCATGATTTTTCCAATCTGTTGCTATGTAAACTAAATCTACATTAGGTAGAGCAGTAACTTTGCGCCACGCCTCTTCACCATAAAATTCTTGCGCTTGAGGTAAACCCGCTTTTACTAATATTTTATTAGCCGACTTCGTTCTTTCTTCTGTCAAATCACAAAGCGCTACAATTTCGACACCAGGAATGTGTGTCATACGCTCTACGGCACCTGGACCTCTCATCCCAAGGCCAATGAAAGCAACACGCACGGTAGGAATTGGATCAATTGCTAAACGCAATACATCAGTTTGCCCTTTTGCGCGCTTGGGAGTTGGCGTTTTTATCATTTGGGCTGACATATTCGCCCATCCTACAAATAGACAAGCTATCAGGAAAAATTTAGAAATAGTACTTTTCATATTAATTTAATTTAGTTTTTGTTTTAAGATATATTCGAGGTTCGTGATTCGTGGTTCGTGATTCGTGAATCGTGGTTCGTGAATCGTGATTCGTGATTCGTGAATCGTGAATCGTGGTTCGTGAATCGTGAATCGTGATTCGTGAATCGTGATTCGTGATTCGTGATTTGTGATTCGTGAATCGTGATTTGTGATTCGTGATTCGTGATTCGTGATTTGTGACTAATTATTCTTGATTCTTGCTTCTTATTTCTTGCTTCTTTATTCTTGCTTCTTATTTCTTGCCTCTTATTTCTTGCTTCTTTATTCTTGCTTCTTTATTCTTGCCTCTTGCTTCTTGCCTGTTGCTTCTTGCCTCTTGCTTCTTGCTTCTTTATTCTTGCTTCTTTATTCTTGCTTCTTTATTCTTGCTTCTTTATTCTTGCTTCTTGCTTCTTGCCTCTTGCCTCTTGCCTCTTGCCTCTTGCCTCTTGCCTCTTGCCTCTTGCTTCTTGCCTGTTGCTTCTTGCCTCTTGCCTCTTGCTTCTTGCCTCTTGCTTCTTGCTTCTTGCTTCTTGCTTCTTACCTCTTGCTTCTTGCTTCTTGCCTCTTGCTTCTTGCTTCTTGCCTCTTGCTTCTTGCCTCTTGCTTCTTGCCTCTTGCTTCTTGCTTCTTGCTTCTTGCTTCTTACCTCTTGCTTCTTGCCTCTTGCTTCTTGCTTCTTGCCTCTTGCTTCTTGCTTGTTGCTTCTTGCTTCTTGGTTCTTGATTCGTGGTTCGTATTATTATTTTATTGTTGATAAATATTATTGGGGTAATTCAGCAAAATTTATATTTGGTTTTAGTCCATTTAATGGTCTGGTAAACAAAATTCCTGTTTTAGTATAATCATTGTAAAATCCTCCATTTTTTAAATAAAATCCATCGCCACTTAAGCCACCTGAATAATCTAATCTATAACCTTGTTTGGCTGTATTGTCAGCCGTGAACTTGGCTTTATTTAGTTCGTTCCAATTTCCCTTATCATCGCAAAACCATTGATTATTAAAAACAACCATCCGAGAAAAATCTCCTTGTTCTGGTACGAAATTTTCTAAAAAAGAATGAAAATTTTTTAAATAGGTATTCGTTTGTGGCCGACTGAAACTGGCAATTAACTTCCAATAATTGATTTCAGGAGCAAAAAAATAAGCTGTGTAAACCGTAGCATTATTTCCGTCAGGGGTTCCTCTCAATAAGAACTTATAGGTATTACCCGCTATCCAATTGTATTTTAAATAACTTTGTCCTCCCGAACCTTCATTTCCAAATTCTCCAGTGGTAACATTATCACCTTTTTTCAATAATTTGATTTTATGTGATTCAGGAATATTTTTAGGATCATCTGTAGAGAAAGGACTCCAAACTGAAAATAAAACTCTTCTTTCTTTTTCAGAATTCACCTGAATACCAAAATAGCCCTCCCCAAAACCATTAGCCATAAAATAAGAACCTATTTTATCTTCCCCAGCCGGTACAGTAATTTCATTATAGTAATATTCAGCATTTACGTTTTCTGGAGCTTGATAATTTAAATGAACAGACGCACCACGTCTGCCCCAGTGATAAAATTCTCCTTCATTATTAGGAACAAAAGCAATAGTTCCATTGTAATTTTCAGCGCTTACCCCTAAATAACTTAATGCGGGGAAATTACTTTTCGTTCTAGAAATGCCCTTAATGACTAATGCTACATAACCTTCTTTTTCAATCTTATAAGTCCCAACCTCAATAACTTGTTTTGTTTTAGATTCCTCCATCTTTACTTTTTTACGAGCATTATCAATTGAAAATTCTAGTTGTGATTTTCCAAAAATAGCGGTAGGATTTTCTATGGTAATTTTGAAATTACCTGGTTCAGAAACTTTAAAGTAAACCGTAAAATATTCTGAAGAATCAGTCCAATTCTGTATTCCGTTATTTGTAATTGTCCTTTTGCCCTCTAAATGATTAGAACTATAGGCGTTACCAGCTAAAGGGATTAGGGTTTTATTTTGACTATCCTGTGCATTGATATTCATCCCCTGAAGTATGATAAAAAAACACGCAAAACATTTTAATAGTTTATTCATACTTACAATTATTTAAAATTATTCAAATAAATATTTATAGCCAATTTTTATTTTTATTGTTTAGACATCTAACGACGCATTAATTCTTTCAAAATTTTGACTAAAGTGGTTAATGCTATTTAATTCTAAAATTGAGAATTTGCAACTGATTAATTATGAATAATCGAATAATCAATTCTCGGTTATTGTAAATTTGGATATCTTACAATCTAGGTAGAATTAATTTCACTCTACTAATTTAAATCATGAACTATTTTTAATAAAATTATATTTCTCTTAAAATCTTATTAGTTCGATAGTTTATTAAAAATCAAATATAAAACATAGTTTTATAAAAACTTACCAGTACCTACCAGTTTTTTTTTCAAAGAGTGAAGCATCGAAATTTTAATAAAAGTGGCATTTAATATACAAACAATTTGTAGATAATAGTTCGGATTAACTGATGATGTAGCTAATAAAAAAGCAAACGCAGACTATTGTAAATAACTAGAAGTAAAAAAAGACTTTAATAAAGGAAAAACTAAAATAGACTACTCTTATTTTAGATTACGTTATATAAAATTATAGAGCTTTACATTAAATACTTCTTTAAAAAACAATACAAACTAAAACTGATACTTCCCACCTAAAAAAATATTTCTACCTGAAGCATTTATACCAGAAGCAAAAGTGCGGTATTGTATATCCAAAATATTTTCAATCCCGCTAAAAAATGTATATTGATTTGACAATAACAATGTTGCTTTTAAATTATAGGTTTGCCATGATAGTGTACCTCCTATAGGTGCGTATTTCAAGTTGTCTTCGCCACTTGGAGAATATTCACTTAACTTTTTCTTATCATTATAAAGCATATATAAATCTAAATTGAGTAAATCACTTTCATATTTTAATCCTGCTTTTCCATAGTAAGGCGCAATATGATCTAAAGGTTCTTTTTCATTATCATGCTGCACACGACCGTGAGTAAAATTAAAAGTTCCATATAACAACAATGATTTGGTAATATAACTTTTTACAGTAGAGGAAATGCCGCTAATGGCACCATTTCCTTGATTTTGATTCGCATAAATTAAACTGTTTTCTCCCTCATAAATGATAGATGATTGACCATTTAAAAGGTATGGACTTATAATAATTGCATCATAGAGTCGGGTGTAATAAAATACATTTTCAAGTTGAAATTGCTTTCCTTTCCATAACGTGATGCTTAAATCAGCTGTTACTGATTTTTCTGGCTTAATATTTTTATTTGGTACAATCAAAGTTCCAGCGGAAGAGTCAAAGATTTTAGCTAAATCATCAATATTAGGCACTCGGAAACCAGAGGCTAAATTAAAAGCAATCTTACTGTTTTTACTAGCATTATTAACAATACCAACTGCACCACTATAAATAAGACTTTCTTGGGACATAGTTGTGTATGGTAATTTCAAAAAATTTGTAGCAATTTCACTATTTAATGTGGTGTATCCAGCTCTAGCGCTAGCGTTATAAGAGGCTGTTTTTGTGATATCGTTGCTATATGAAATAAAACCTTCTGCTCTAAATGTATTGTTCTTTCCATCTGGATATCGCGAATCAGTAACAGTTTCTGCATAGGTAACTATATTTTTCTTTACACCAGTCGAATTTAAATCATCATAATAAATGTCAGCACCATAAATAAAGTCTCCTTTTCCAATCTTTGTTCTAAAATCAGCATTAATTGCAAAAACTGAAACGTTGTCTACTCTTGAACTTTGATTTGGATTACCAAAGTTACGATTGATTCTACTTTCTTCGATGTTTTGATAACTAGCCGTAAGATTTAAATCGCTATTTAGAAAAACTTTCTTTTGACTTAATTTATAAGCAGAAAGTAGTCTTTTTTGAGGTCCATAATTCCAAGTGGCAAACTTAAGTTTCCCCTTAGAGGTAAGATCAGTTAGCCTATCGTATCGCGGCACATCACTAGAGTTAGAATACTGAAAATTTAAACTATGTTCTGTATTTTCATTTTGTTGATAAATAATTTTTTGTAAAAAATCATATTGCTTATAACCAGAAAATTTCTGAACATAGCGGCTGTCATTAAGTACTACCTCATCTACTCCATTATTTGTTTGAACAAATGTTGGTCTTTCGCCAAAAAAATCATTAGAACCATTTTTGCGCTTTCCCATCTTTAAGTCGCCATAATCGTTATATGAAAATGAAGTTAAAGAAGCCCACTTTTCAGTAGCATAATTCAAATCTAAGTGTCCTAAAAAACCATTATTGGAAGAGCTATAATTAGATATAAAATTACCAGTTAATTTCTTGCCATTGGATTCCGAAAGCAATTTAGGATCTCTAGTTTGAAAATAAATCGCTCCACCAAGAGCATCACTACCAAAAATAGTTGAAGATGGTCCAAATAGCACATCAATACTTTCTAAAATATTTTTATCTACTGTAATACTATTTTGTAAATGTCCAGCCCTATAAATTAAATTATTCATTCTAATTCCATCCACTACTAATAATATCCTACTCGCTTCAAAACCGCGGATATTTGGGCTACCACCACCTTGCTGTGATTTTTGTACCGCCAGTATTCCTGAATTTGCGAGTACATCGGGACTGGTTTGGAAATTCCCTGTTTCCATTTCGATTTTAGAAATACTTTCCACCTGCTGAGTAACTTTCCTTTTTGGCTTTGCAAAACGCTGCGTACTGATAAGGATTGCATCTAATTTTATTGAACTCGTAGTGTCTTTTTTGGTTTGCGAAAAACTAGTAATGGAACAAAGCAATAGTATCAGTAATAAAGTTTTCCTCATTTTCAAAAATTTAAATCAAATTTTAATGATAGCAAAGATGAACATTTATTAGTAAGTAAATTAGCTTTTATAGTCGGTTTTATTGTTCAGATAATGAATTTTTAGAATAATTTGGATACTAATTAATAATAAAAATACAATGGATTAAAAACTGAAAATTTTAAAAATCACATACTAACTTTTTGATCAGATCCTAATTTTAGTGATCGCTCGCTTATTTTCAGACTGTATCATTGCATAACACTAAATGTAATTATTGCAGTAGGGAATAATATTATGATATTAATTTTTAGTGCAAATTTTAAAATGTAATTCATAAAATAACGAATTATATTATTGGAAAATCCCGTCAGTCAAAAATTGACAAAACGGGAAGTTACATTCTGTGTACCTTCTACCACATTATTTGAAATTTTCTTGCATAATTTGATCTGGTTAGTAGTTTGTTTTTTAAAATTTTGTTGCTGTATAATTATATGTTGATTTTAATAAATAACATTTTTAATATTGAGGCAACCAAAAAACACTTTTAAATAGTAATAAAATAAATAAAAATGTTTTTTCGATTACCTCAATTATAATTCTTTCTCTAAACCAATTCAAATCGAAAGAATATTTTTTCAATGCTAACTTGTAAATTATTTTTTTCAAAAAGCGCAAAATCAATTATAAATTATTAATTCTCCTACCTATTAATTTTCGAATATAAATACTTTTATTTAATGTACCGTTTATTTATAAATTTCGTGTTCGTACACATTAATTTGGCTATTAGAATAATTATTTAAAGATTAAACAAATAAACATTATAATATGAGATTCATTTAAAGGAATCGGAATAGTTAAAATTTTAGCATAAATTATAAAACTTATAGAAATAAATAAACGATCTGTTTTTTTAAAACGTTATTTAATAATTCAAATATAAATATATGTTTGTTTAATTGTAAACAGTACCTACCAGTTTATTTATAATCTTTATTGTTTTAATTACAATTTAAGACTTAGGAAAAGTTTTAGAAGTTGCGGAGCCTTATATAACACGCGCTAAAGGGTGTTAAAAAGCGTTAAAGAGCGTTAAAAAACTCTTAATTAAAATATATTTTTTTAATTTTTGATTTTTAAAAACACTTTATCGATACCTACCACTTTTACTTTTTAATAAAAAACACTCTTTATAACTGTTAAAGCAATTTTCAATATAAAATAGGATAACAGCTTTTTAAAGCTTAATTTAATTGAAGAAGGGTAGGTCTGAGGTTAAATGATTTTTAAGAGAAACAATATTAATAGTTTACGAGCTATAAATTGACAAAAAAATCATGCAACTATTATAAAAAAGTGCATAAAATGATATCTATTTGCAAGACTCATTTCAAACTAAAGAAATTTAAAAATATTTTTTTTTATTTTTAATCTAAATAAAATCTAGCGTTTTCGGTATTTATAATATCAATAGGCAGCAAACTTATCGCTGGAATTTTTTTGCCAAATACAAAATGCTCAATTAAATGCATCACTCCAAGATAGGCTTGACGTTTAGGATTTTGGTGAATTAAAAAATTAATTACGCCTTGATTAAGATAATTTATGTTTTCAGATATCAAATCATAACCCACAATAGAAATGTCTAATCGGTTTGCATCAATAATAATGTTGGCTATCTGATACGCTTTTGAAGTGGTTACAAAAACACCATTTAATTTCGGATTTTGATTGATAAAGGCATTAAATTTCATTTCGATATTCGAATCCTGTAATTGTATGGTAGAAATTAAAGAGTCATTGAATTCTTTTTCGCTAAAGTAATTTTTAAATCCTTTTTCTTTTTCTTGCATAAAAACAGAGTTCTCATATTTTTCATTGACGTGTACAATTGCGAATTCACCTTTACTTTGTAGAACATCCAATAATTTAGCGGCTACTCTTCCACTCTGCTGCAGATCTTGTCCAACAAAATTTATATTGTCTTGAAATAAAATTTGATTATTGAATGTGCTGACACATATTCCTTGATCTAAAAATTTTTGCATTGCTGTTACAGCTTCTTTGTAAAATAAAGGAGCTAGCAATATACCATCAGGAGCCAAAGTTAAGACTGATTCAGTTACGTTAATAAATGATTCAGTACTGTCAGGATTAAAATAATGAATTTTTATGGATAAGTTGAAAGCCTTTGATTCCTTGATAGCCTCTTGGATCCCGTTTATACTTGGTACCCAATAAGGATCAAAAGCTGGATCAGGTAAAACAACAATAATATAATATATTTTATTGTTTTTTAAATTTCTAGCGATAAGATTAGGCTCGTAATCTATCTCATTCAAAACGGAATTTACACTTTCAAAAGCTTTTTGTGAAACTTTCCCTCTGTTATGCAAAACTCTGTCAACTGTTCCCTTAGATACTCCAGCTAATAAAGCGATATCTTTTATTGTAGGTTTTTTATCCATAAGAGGCAAATATATAAAAGTATTTGTGCTTGATAATGAAAATATACGATAATACTAAAAATGTAAAACTATTGCTTTTATTTTATCAATCTACATTGAAAACTAATTAATACACCTTTTATAAAGAATATCTACTATTTCAAGACAGAAAACAGAAAATATCAATTAACAGAGTTTGATTCAAAGATTTATTTTGATCTCAGGTGATAAGTATTTTTTATAATTCCAAATTACTATTTTAAATGATTTACCATAGAATAAATCGTGACTTTCTATGCTGCCTTTATAAAAAAAAAGATTTTAATTTTTTGAAATAGCTTCTTCTTCGCATCTACAAAATCAGCAATTTTGAATTTTTGAATTGAAAAAATGAGATGCAAAATTAAGATATTTAAAAGATATTTCTACACCCCTATCATTTATAACAATTTGTGTTTTATATTGTCTATTGTAGAAATTGATGTTAACCTTAAACATTGATTAATATTTATTAAATGGTCTTTATTTTGTGTTCGAACACATTTTTAGCTTTTTATTTGTTTTATTATAAATTTATCAATAGTTTCGTATCGCAAAATATTAAAAAATATTTTTTTATGGTAAACATATTGTGTTTTGTATAAGTATAATATCAGAAAAATATTAAATTAGTCCATTTTTAACAAATTTAAAGTGAAAGAAATTATATCATTAGCTCCGGGCAGAACATGCCTTTTTGGAGATCATCAAGATTATCTTGGTTTACCTGTAATTGCATGTGCCATTAGCCGAAATATAAAATTAACAGCGCTAGAAAACGATACACAAGTTTTTAAATTAAATATGATCGACATCGATCAAGTTCGTATCATCGATATTAATCAAATATTCCATCAACTAGAACCACGAGACTATTTTTCGTCAGCATTACGTGTTCTTAGAAGACATGGTTGTGTTCCTAATGTAGGATATGATATTACTATTACTGGTGATATTCCAATTAATTCTGGCACATCTAGTTCGTCAGCACTTTTATTAGCATGGATTAATTTTCTAGTAACTGCTTATGGAGTGGACAACAAAGTAACACCTGAATTCATATCAAATATTGGCTATCTTTCGGAAGTTGTGGAGCATGGAGAGCCAGGAGGAATGATGGATCATTATAGTATCGGAGTGGGTAATATTGTTCATATCGATACAAGAAACCCATTTTCTTTCACCGTTATTGGCACTGAATTAGGTGGGTTGATTACAGGTGTTTCTGGAGTTCCTAAAGAAACAATTGGATTAATTGGTGATTTAAAAGGGAATGCGTTGATGGCTATTGGCACTGTGAAAGAGCATTTTCCAGATTTTGATTTAAATACCACTGAAATTGAAGATTTAAATAAATATCGCAACTATTTACCAGATCGCCTAATTCCGTTTTTTGAAGCAGCAATAAAAAATCACCATTATACAAAAATGGCTTTGATTGAGTTCCAAAAACCAACATTAGATCTAAAAAAAATAGGTGCGTTAATGAATCAGCATCACGCTGTTTTAAGAGACTTGTTAAAAATAACAGTTCCTAGAATTGATGATATGATCAATGCAGCTTTAAGAGCGGGAGCTTATGGTGCTAAAATTGTTGGTTCAGGAGGTGGAGGAAGTATCGTGGTTATGACCAAGCCAGGAAATGAAGCGCCAATAATAGAAGCTTTACTTGCAGCGGGCGCCGTAGGAGCTTATGCTGTAACTGTCGATCCAGGTGCTAGAATCCAGTAAAAATATAAATAAAAGATAAAAAGATATGCATGATAATTTAGTAGTATTAGCTGGCGGAGCTTCTTCAAGAATGAAAAGAAAAGTTGAATCAGACAACTTGACCGCTGAAGAAATTGCACAAGCTAACGAAAGAAGTAAAGGACTAATAGGAGTGGGACCTAATGGCCGACCGTTATTAGATTATCTTTTATTAAATGCCAAAAAAGCAGGTTATAAAAACATATATATTATTATAGGAGAACAAGGTGATTTATTTAAAGAATTCTACGGTACAGCGAATAAAAACAATAATTTCAATGGATTAAATATCTCCTTTGCCACTCAATATATTCCTGAAGGAAGAGTAAAACCTTTTGGTACTGCCGATGCTTTATTTCAAGCAGTAGAGCAATATCCAGAGCTTAATTCCCAGTCCTATTCTGTGTGTAATAGCGATAATTTGTACTCTACAGCTGCCTTATTAGCATTGAGAGAAACTACTAGCCCTAGCGCGTTTATTAGTTACGATAGGGATGCAATGGAATTTCCGCTAGAAAGAATTTCAAGATTTGCTATTGCTAAATTAAATGAAAACAATTTTTTATTAGATATTCTTGAAAAGCCGTCTGCTGATGTTTTAGAAGATTATAAGGATAACGAAGGGAAATTACGCGTGAGTATGAATGCTTTTAAATTCAGCGGTTCACTTCTATATCCTTATCTGAAAAATTGTCCTATTCACCCTGAAAGAGACGAAAAAGAACTTCCAACAGTACTTCTAAATTCGATAGAAGATCATCCTAATTCTGCTTTAGGAATTCCATTTTCTGAACATGTACCTGATTTAACTGCCAAAGAAGATATTGCAGAGGTAAAAGAATATTTAAGACAGCATTACCCTACTTTAGATTGGGAAGATTAAATCTATAAAATAACAATAGCACAAAGGATTTAATAATAAGTTAATAGAAAAATTAATGTCACAAACAACTACAAAAAACAATCTTGTACCCATTGCTATAATTGCTGGTCTATTTTTTATATTTGGATTTGTAACTTGGATTAACGGAGCTTTAATCCCATTTATGAAAACTATAAATGAATTAACAGATGCACAATCTTATTTCGTAGCATCTGCATCATACATCTCATTTGTGGTAATGGCTTTGCCTGCGTCCTACATACTTAATAAGATAGGATATAGAAAAGGTATGTCATTAGGTTTGGCTATTATGGGAATAGGAGCCTTAATATTTATACCAGCTGCTGAGGCAAGAACGTACTGGGTTTTTCTAACGGGAATATTTATTCAGGGAGTTGGAATGACTATTTTACAAACCGCTGCAAATCCATATATTACTATTTTAGGACCTATTGAAAGTGGAGCTAAGCGAATAGCAATTATGGGAATAGCCAATAAAACTGCTGGGGCTTTAGGTTCACTTATTTTTGGAGCTTTATTGTTATCTGGAATTGATGAAGTTCAAGAAAAATTAAAAGTTGTATCTGCTGCAGAGAAAGGCAGATTGCTAGACACCATGGCTGACAGTGTTTTTATGCCCTATATTATTATGGCAATTGTATTGTTTGTATTAGCTATATTAATAAGAAAAGCACCTTTACCGCATGTAGAAGCCGCAATTATCGAAGAAGAAAATGATGGTACAAATGTTAAAACAAGTATATTTCAATTTCCACATTTATGGTTAGGCGTTTTATCATTATTTGTATATGTGGGAGCCGAAGTTATTGCAGGTGATACCATTATATCCTACGGTATTTCTCTAGGTTTTACCGGTAACGAAGCAAAATTTTTTACAACTTATACGCTTTTGGCGATGGTCATCACTTATGCCATAGGAGTATTTTTAATTCCTAAATACTTAAAACAAGGAACAGCACTTAAGATTAGCGCAACTTTAGGTATTATCTTAAGTATTTGTATATTATCCACTACAGGTTTTACCTCTATCTTGTTTGTGGCTGCGCTTGGTGTAGCCAATGCATTAGTTTGGCCTGCAATATGGCCTTTAACACTAGAGGGACTTGGAAAATTTACAAAAACCGCCTCTGCTTTACTTATCATGGCAATTTCAGGTGGAGCTATTATTCCGCCACTTTATGGCAGATTAGTAGATGCAAGTAAAGATCAATTGATAGCTAATGGGGTAGAAACTGCTAATGCAACAGCAGCGGCTTCAACTAGTAGCTATTGGATCTTAATTCCTTGCTATGCAATTATCCTATTTTTTGCAATATGGGGTAAAAAATATAAAAGTTGGTCAAAGAAGTAAATATAATGTAACTAAATATACACCTAAAAATGTTAAAAAGTAAGATAGATAAATTTTGTAATATGGGGTAAAAAATATAAAAGTTGGTCAAAGAAGTAAATATAATGTAACTAAATATACACCTAAAAATGTTAAAAAGTAAGATAGATAAAGCAACTGATTTCGAAAAAAGATTTGAAAATATTGATACGATTGTTTTCGAAAATTCATCGGAAGCTTCTAAAGCGGTTGCAAGACAAATTGCAAAACTTATCAAGTCAAAACAAGAAAGTAATAAAAATTGTGTTTTAGGTTTAGCGACAGGTTCCTCTCCAAAAGGATTATATGCTGAATTAGTTCGTATGCATAAAGAGGATGGGCTCAGTTTTAAAAATGTAATTACTTTTAATCTTGATGAGTACTATCCAATGGAACCTGATTCTATAAATAGCTACGTGCGATTTATGAAAGAATTATTATTAGATCAAATAGATATTTTACCTGAAAATTATAATATTCCTGATGGAACTTTGACTAAAGAACAGATCGCTGATTATTGTGCTAATTATGAGGATAAAATCGAAGCTTTGGGAGGTATCGATTTACAAATATTAGGAATTGGAGGAAATGGTCACATAGGATTCAATGAATCGGGTTCACTTCAAAATTCAAAAACAAGATTAGTTGCATTAGATCATATTACTAGAGTTGCAGCAAGTAAGGATTTCTCTGGATTAAATAATACGCCTAGAACTGCGATAACACTTGGTGTAAAAAAAATAATGGAAGCCAAACAAGTTATTTTAATGGCTTGGGGCGAAGGAAAATCAAATATTGTTCAAGCTTCTGCTGAGGGAACGGTTACTAACCAAGTTCCAGCTTCTTTTTTGCAAGAGCATAACAATGCCGTTTATGTGTTAGATAAAGAAGCCGCTTCTAAACTAACCAGAATTAATAGACCATGGCTAGTTGACAAAATTGAATGGACAAATAAGTTAATCAGAAAAGCTGTTCTAGGATTAGCCCTTGATCTTAAAAAGCCAATTTTGATGCTTACTGACGCTGATTATATTGAAAACGGTATGAGTGATTTACTCGCTGATTCAGGTCCTGCTTATGACATTAATATCAAAATATTTAATAATTTACAAAGCACAATTACAGGCTGGCCAGGTGGTAAACCAAATGCCGATGACTCAAATCGTCCTGAAAGAGCGGAACCAGCAAGAAAAAGAGTACTTATTTTTAGTCCGCATCCTGATGACGATATTATCAGTATGGGCGGAACTTTTATGCGTTTGCAGCAGCAAGGACATGAGGTTCATGTAGCGTATCAAACATCTGGAAATATTGCCGTTGCTGATGACGAAGCGCTTCGATTTGCACGGTTTGTATGTGACTATAATGAGAAATTTGGAATTGATAGTCCAGAGGCTAATGATATTTATAATAAGGCGATAGAATTTCTTAAAAATAAGAAAAACAGTGAAATAGACATTCCTGAAGTTCGTTATTTAAAAGGGCTAATTAGAAAAGGAGAAGCGCGATCCACTAGTAATTTTGTAGGTTTAACTGACGATCAAATCCATTTTATGGAACTTCCTTTTTATGAAACGGGAACTATAGAAAAAAAACCATTAGGAGCTGAAGATATTCAGTTGACAATGGATCTAATTGAAAAAATAAAACCACATCAAATTTATGCAGCTGGAGATTTAGCAGATCCACATGGAACGCATAAAGTGTGTTTAGATGCCATATTTGAAGCGGTAAAAAGCTTAAAATCAAAAGATTTTATGGCTGATTGCTGGGTGTGGTTGTATAGAGGCGCGTGGCAAGAATGGGGTATTGACGAGGTAGAAATGGCTGTCCCTATGAGTCCTGACCAAGTATTAGAAAAAAGACATGGAATCTTTAAACATCAATCTCAAAAAGATGGAGTTGTATTTCAAGGCTCT
The DNA here is from genome assembly GCF_035985025.1 of Flavobacterium sp. PL11. Taxonomy (NCBI): domain Bacteria; kingdom Pseudomonadati; phylum Bacteroidota; class Flavobacteriia; order Flavobacteriales; family Flavobacteriaceae; genus Flavobacterium; species Flavobacterium sp. PL11. The sequence goes on along the minus strand of NZ_JAXCIA010000031.1, from coordinate 6,205 downwards.
GATGCAAGAGAGTTTTGGCAAAGGGCAGAAGACCGAAATAAAGAAACTGCGGAACTGTACAATCAGTTAGGTTTAGCGAGCTATGCTGCTATGGAAGCTTTCGTTAGATGGCATTATTAATATTTCTGCAAAATTTTTGATTATCAAATGATTTTATAATTTAAAAAACTTCCTTTTATCAGGAAGTTTTTTTTGAAAGAAAATTAGTAATAGTCTTATCACTACTATTTTAGAGGCTTAAATTAAGAATAATTTACAGCGTTATTGATGAGAAGTTATAGTCTAGATACATGCTGAAAAAATAAATATAATTTTTATTTAAATTTACATAAAATAGTACCATTGAGCTATATAATTATTTATATTTGAAAACAATTTTTAAGGTAAAGTGACTAATTTAGTAAACAAAACAAACGAAAATGAAAAAAATAATCACATTGGTTGCAATTGCATTTTTCACAATTAATCTTAGTGCTCAGGAGGTAAAAGCTGTCGCTAAAGAAAAAGCTAAAAAAGAATCCTGTTGTGCAAAAAAAGACGCAAATGCTAAAGCTATGAGTTCAGCAGAGGTGGCTAAATGTCAAGCTAAATGCAAGGCTGAAGGTAAAAAATGCGAAACTGGATCAGGCAAAAAATGCTAATTTAAATTGCTATCTGTTTTAAAAACAAAAATGCCGCTCTATTTAGCGGCATTTTTATTGAAATTTTTGAAATTAATATTGATTTAAACGTTTTTTATAAAATAGTAAAGGCAAAAATTATTTAATTCTCACGCTCCACTCAAAATCCATTTCAGAAACTTGAACTCCTTTTTCATCAGTTGCAATAGACTTCATCCAAAAAGTTTGTCCTTGACCAGTTGCTATCGTTTCTTGAATGGCACGTTCTATTAAATGACCATCGTTGCACACAAAAGTTATTCTTCCTGTAGCTTTCTTTGTAAAATTCCCCTTATTATTCGCCACCAACATTGATATTTTTCGACCACTTTTTTGGATTTGATACATCACTAACGCGCCAGTTGATAATTCAGCAGCCATCGCTTGTACCGCAAAATACATTGAGTTAAAAGGATTTTGATTGATCCAGCGGTGTTTTACAGAAACTACACACTTATTTTCATCAATTGCTTTTACACGTACACCGCATATAAATGCTGAAGGGAGTTTAAGTAATAAAAATTGATTGAGTTTAAAGGATGTAAGTTTCATTATTAGTGGTTTTTTTTGCTAAAGTACAAAAAAACACTATGCATACATAATAAACCTATTTGTTAAAATTAAGTTAATTTTAAGTACTATGTAAAACAAGATACTGTCTTTTAGATATATATTTGTATAAGAAATTACTAGGTCACCTATAGTTATTTAATAATGAGTTTCAATCATCATCAAAAAATCAAAAAATCATGGAATCAACAACTGAAAAAAACATCGCTACATTTACGCATTTGAGTTCGCTTACTCAATACTTTATTCCTTTTGGGAATTACATTTTTCCAATCATCTTATGGAGCACAAAAAAAAATGATTCTGAATTTGTAGATCACAATGGAAAACAAGTTCTTAATTTTCAATTGAGTTTATTATTGTACTCATTACTATTACTAACGATTGCAATTCCAACATTACTAATTTCGATATTTAAAGACATGTCGCTTAATGCTTTAATGAACAGTCATAATTTTGAATTTTCGAATTTTAATTTTGGAGCAAATCTTGGTTTATTGACTATTGGGATAATATGCCTTACTATTTTTAGTCTTTTGAAAATAGCCGAGTTCTTTTTGATCATTTACGCTGCTATAAAAACTTCAAATGGTGAAAAATATCAATACCCAATTACGATTTCTTTTATAAAATAAGCTGAAAGTTATAACAAAGAATAGGCATCTTTAAAATACGAATCCCCTAGCCCCGATTGAAATGAAAATCCTTTTTTTTCGCTGCAGCGAAAAAAAAGATTGTAGTGAAAAGCGGGAAATAGCTTCAAAAAAAAAACATCAACAAGCTGGGTAATCAGACTGGCAAATCAATCAAGAAATGAACGGTTTAATCAACTAAAACAAAAATCGAATTATGAACATTGAAAACACAAAAGCTCAAATGCGCAAAGGTGTTCTCGAGTTTTGCATCTTATCTGTATTAAAAGAGAAAGATGCTTATACCTCAGAGATACTCGACACTTTGAAAAGCGCAAAATTGTTAGTGGTGGAGGGAACGATTTATCCATTGCTCACCCGACTCAAAAATGACGGTTTACTCAACTATCGTTGGGAAGAATCAACATCAGGACCTCCACGTAAATATTACGGTCTCACTGAAATAGGACAAACTTTTTTAAACGAACTTAATGGCACTTGGACTGAATTGTCTGACGCTGTAAACCTTATAACCAACCAAAAACAATAGTCATGAACAAAACTGTAAATATAAATTTAGGAGGAATGTTTTATCATATAGATGAAGATGCATACCAAAAACTAACGCGCTATTTTGACGCTATAAAGAGATCACTATCCAATTCATCTGGTCATGATGAAATTATAAAAGATATTGAAATGCGTGTGTCTGAATTATTACATGAAAAACAAAAAAATGAGAAAAATGTAATCACTCTAAAAGATGTAGATGAAGTGATAGCGGTTATGGGACAGCCTGAAGATTACATTTTAGAAGATGATACAACAGCTGAAACTGTTTATCGTTCGACAGCCAGAGGTACAAGAAAATTGTATCGCGACAAGGAAAAGGGAATGATTGGTGGTGTTGCATCGGGTTTGAGTTATTATTTTGGAGTGGATGCAGTTTGGATCAGAATTCTACTTATATTATTGGTTTTTGCTGGTTTTGGAACAGGAATTTTAGCCTATGTCATTCTTTGGATTGTAACTCCAGAAGCTGTCACCACATCAGAAAAATTAGAGATGACTGGTGAGCCCGTTACCATTTCGAATATTGAAAAAAAAGTAAGAGCTGAATTTGAAAATGTATCCGACAAATTCAAAAAGGGTGAGTATGATAAATATGGCAATCAGATAAAAACTGGGGCTGGAAAACTAGGAAACTCTTTAGGTGATTTTATAATGACCGTTTTCAAAATTTTTGCAAAAATATTAGGAATAATTTTGATCCTCGCTGGTCTGGCTATGATTATAGTATTTTTAGTAGGAGCGCTAACTTTAGGATCTGCTAATTTTAGTAATTTCCCTTTTCACCAATTCATAGAATCTGGAAATTTCACTGACTATCCTGTTTGGGTTTTTGGAGCATTAGTCTTTCTAGCGGTTGGTATTCCTAATTTCTTTGTAATGCTTTTAGGATTTAAATTAGTTTCACCAAACCTAAAATCAATTGGGAATATTGCTAAGTACACTTTATTAGCTATTTGGATTGTAGTTATTGCAGTTCTAATATCTATTGGTGTAAAACAAGCCAGTGCATTTGCAGTTAGCGGTAGAGTTGTAAAAAAAGAAATAGTAAATATTAGTCCAATAGATACCCTGCTTATTAAATTCGTACACAATAATTATTTTGCAAAAAATGTAAATGATCGCAATGAATTTATGGTTACACAGGATTCTATAGGAACTGACATTATATATTCTAATGAGGTGCGTTTAAAAATAGAACGAACAAATGACAAACTCCCTTACATTCAAATTGAAAAAGAGGCTAAAGGAAAATCATTATCAGAAGCTAAAAAAAGAGCTGAAAAAATAAGATATAGCTATAGAGTTGAAGGAACTTCGCTAATCTTTGACAATTTTTTATTGACTGACTTGAGAAATAAATACAGAGATCAAGAAATTGAAATCACTTTATTTTTACCAAAAGGAACTTTGCTTAAACCAGATGATTCAATGGAAAAATATGATAATACTGATAGCGATTATTTTTTATGGAATCTAAATTCAAGTAATGATATATATCGAGTAGAAGAGAATACCATACGTTGTATAAATTGCGACACTAATGAAAACCTGGAAAATAATAGTAATAATGCATCTGATAGTACACAAACTTCTATTACAATTAATGAAAATGGAGTTTCAATAAAAGCAGATACCCTTATTGAATCTAAGAAAAAATTCAAAGGACTGACTATAAATAAAGATGGAATAATAATAAAAACGAACTAACCAACTAACCATGATAAAAATAATCACATTATTGACAAAATTTATTTTAATTGTTCTAACAGCGATACTTTTTTCCTCTTGCAATCAATCCGGTAACTGGAATGCAATTGAAGGCAGTGGGAATATAACTACTGAAAAAAGAAATATTTCTGGTAATTTCACAAATGTAGAGGTCAACAATGGAATTGATCTCGTTATTGAACAATCAGAAACCACTGAAGTTACGGTTGAGACGGATGATAATTTGCAAGAATACATTACTACTGCAGTAGAAAATGGAACATTAATAATATCTTTTGACAAAAATTCATTTATTGATTTATCTACTAAAAAAGTGCGCGTTAAAATGCCTACAATAGAGGAACTAGAAGCGACAAGTAGTTCAAATATTAGCAGTAAAAATATAATATTAGGAGAAAACATTAGATTACATAGTTCCAGTGGTGGTACAATTAGGGTTGATCTTGAAGCCGATATAATTACTTGTGGTAGCAGCAGTGGCAGTAATATATTAATAAGTGGAAAAGCGCTAGAATTAAAAACTACTGCATCAAGTGGAAGCGATATAAAAGCCAGAAATTTATTAGCTAATCTCGTTAGCGCTGATGTTTCTAGCGGGGCAAGTATAAACGTTCATCCTATTATAAACTTGACAGCACAGGCGTCTAGCGGTGGTAATATCACTTATGTTGTTGAACCAAAAACGATTGATAAAAATGTTAGCTCTGGGGGAAGCGTTAACAAAGGATAACTTTTTCTTTAGCACAGTTTTTAAATATTCAAATGAATATTAATTAACGCAATGAATTGAAAATTGATTGATTATAAGTAAAAAAATCCCAATTAAAAATTGGGATTTTTTTTATTTCTTAAAGCGCTACTTATTCTTGTGCAGCTAAGTATCTTTCAGCGTCTAAGGCAGCCATACAACCTGTTCCAGCGGCAGTAATTGCTTGGCGATAAACATGATCTGCAGCATCACCAGCTACAAAAACACCTTCAACATTTGTCTTTGAACTTCCAGCAGTATTTATGATGTAACCTGTTTCGTCTAGATTTAAAAAGTCTTTAAAAATATCAGTGTTCGGTTTATGTCCTATTGCAACAAAAAATCCTGTTGCTTCAATATCAAAAGTCTCACCTGTTGTTTTATTCAAAGCTCTTACGCCAGTAACTACTTGATCATCTCCTAAAACTTCTACAGTATCGTGATTCATAAGAATACTAATGTTTTCGGTTTTACGAACTCTTGCTTCCATAATTTTAGAAGCTCTAAATTTCTCGCTACGAACTAACATTGTTACTTTTTTACATAATTTAGATAAATAGTGTGCTTCCTCACAAGCTGAATCTCCTGCTCCAACGATCACTACTTCCTGATTTCTATAGAAAAACCCATCACAAACTGCACAAGCAGAAACGCCACCACCCATTTTGAGATAATGTTGTTCTGATGGCAATCCTAAATATTTAGCTGAAGCTCCTGTAGAGATAATCACTGTTTCACAATGCAACTCTTTAACATCATTGATCCACACTTTAAAAACATCACCCGAAAAATCTACTTTAGTTGCCCAACCATCGCGCACGTCAGTACCAAAACGTTGCGCTTGCGCTTGTAATCCTACCATCATTTCAGGACCTGTGATTCCCTCCGGATTTCCAGGCCAGTTCTCCACTTCATTAGTTGTTGTTAGTTGACCTCCAGGCTGGATACCTTGATATAAAACAGGGAACATATTAGCCCTAGCAGCATAAATTGCAGCAGTATATCCTGCAGGACCAGACCCTATAATAAGACATTTAATTTTTTCGATTGTATCAGACATATTTAGATTGTATTATTTTTTTTGGGTACAAAAATAAGATTTAATTAATGCAAAAAAAAGCATCAAGCATCAGTTTTAATTATTCATTAATAGAAAAATCCCCTCTGTACTAAAACAGAAAGGATTCTTTATCGGGGTGTCAGGATTCGAACCTGCGGCCTTCCCGCCATAGCGGGACGCTATAACCAACCATATTAATTACAGTTTTACAGAAACCAAATGTCTTCTAAATACC